>JAIKZX010000167.1 GCA_024681935.1 Fretibacterium sp. | reverse complement strand
CCCCGGCCAATGCCCTTCGCCTCCCGCGTGATGCATATGGACCCGCCGCCGATGCCGATCTTCACAAAATCTGCCCCTGCGTCTGCCAGGAATCGGAATCCGTCCGCGTCCACCACATTGCCCGCTCCAACCTTGACGGAGCTGCCGTATCGCTCCCGTATCCAGGCCAGAGTCCGGCGCTGCCACTCGGTGAAGCCCTCGGAGGAGTCGATGCACAGCACGTCCGCTCCGGCCTCCACCAGTGCCGGCACCCGTTCCTCATAGTCACGCGTGTTGATGCTTGCCCCCACGGCATAGCGCTTCTGCGCGTCCAGCAGCTCAAGGGGGTTCTCCTTATGCATGGCATAGTCCTTCCGGAACACGAAGGCCACCATGTTCCCCTCGTTGTCCACGATGGGCAGGGAATTCAGTTTGTGCTCCCACAGGATGTCGTTCGCCTCGCTGAGGGTCAGTCCGTCACGGGCCAGCACAACGCGATCAATGGGGGTCATGAAGTCCCTCACGTGCTCATCCGGGGACATACGGCTCTCACGGTAGTCCCGGCTCGTGACGATGCCCAGCAGACGCCCCGTCAGGCTGCCATCGTGGGTGACCGCCACCGTGGTGTGCCCTGTGCGGGCCTTCAGCTCCAGCACGTCGGCGAGGGTCTGGTCCGGGCTGATGGATGAGTCGTTGGCGACAAAGCCCGCCTTGTACCGCTTCACACGCCGCACCATTTCCGCCTCGCGCTCGATGGGCTGAGAACAATAGATGAACGATATGCCTCCCTCCCGCGCCAGAGCGATAGCCAGCCTGTCATCCGACACAGACTGCATGGCTGATGATATCAGCGGGATATTGATTGAGAGGGGGCTTTCGCCATTCTCCGGATGGTAACGGCACAGAGGCGTCCGTAAGGATACGTTCGACGGAATGCAGTCCGCCGAGGAGTAGGTCGGAATCAGCAGGTACTCAGAAAAGGTATGGGAAGGTTGCTCATAAAAAAAAGCCATGTCGTCCTCCTTCAAGCAAAGACGAAGAAATAAACCCAAGGGCTCCCTTTGGAAGCCCCGGAGAAATCACGCCTCTATTTTATCATCAGCAGTCCGGGATACCAGTAGCGCTTGCCTCTCGCATCTCTGGCCCTGTCCCAGGAGGCGAGGATCTTCACAGCCTCGTTAGCGGCGCGCACACTGTTGTCAATGCCTGTGTATTCAAAGGAGTCTTTCAGACGGTGGGCGACAACGGCGAAGACCGCCCCTGCCCTCAGCCCGTAGAGCCCGGACAGCGTGAGGATTGTCGCGGCCTCCATCTCGAAGTCCATCACCCCGGCGCGATTCAGGTCCTCAATCTTGTGCCCGGAGGCGGACTGTGCATAGCCGCCAAGGCCAGGCCGGGCCTGCCCGCAGTAGAAGGAGGCCGTCGTGCAGCTTACCCCCACATGGTAAGGGACCTCCAGGCGTTCGCACGCCTCAATCAGAGCGGCCGTCACCGCATAGTGGGACGCAGCGGGGTAGGAGAGGTCCACGTATTCCGGGCTGGTCCCATCCTGACGCATCGCTCCGGAGCAGATAATGAGGTCCCCGCAGTTCACCTCCTCCTGAAGGGCTCCACATGACCCCACGCGGATAAATGTGTCCGCGCCCAGCGCCGCCAGTTCCTCAAGGGCAATGGAGGTGCTGGGGCCGCCCATGCCGGTGGAACAGGCGGTGATGGGGACACCGTCCAGAGCTCCGCTCCACGTGCGGTGTTCGCGATTGTTTGCGACAAAGTGTCCTTCGTCCCATTCCTTTGCAATGACATCGACCCGCTCCGGGTCCCCCGGAAGGAGGACATATCGGTTCACATCTCCCTTTTTACAGCGGATGTGGTATTGAAGGTTATCCTCCATCACAGGTCGCTCTGCCCGGGATTGCCAGCCATGTCCCATTACTCATCCCCCATTTCTTTTTCATAATTATAACAGTCTCGCGGGGGGCGGACGGGAGGCATAGGACACTTAAGTCTGCTCTGTGGGTTAAAGCGATGCTTCACAGGGAGGCAGGAGGGCAGGAGCGGCTATTGCCTGACATTAAACACCGGGGAACGGCTCACGCCGTTCCCCGGTGTTTGACTGCGTATTTGAATCTGCCGCTTATTCCCCAAAGTTCTGGCCCTTGAAGGCCTCGGCAAAGGGGTTGTACGACAGCGTGTCCTCGTCGAGAACAGCCTCACGCTGCTGGCGCTGACCGCCGCCACGGCGGCCGCCTTCCTGCTGCTTCCTGGGCTGCTGGGATGCACTGGGAGCCGGTGCCGCAACAGCCTGAGACTCCGTCTGCTGCTGTCCCTCCTCAACCTCAGGAGCCTCCAGAGCGCTGAGGGAAAGACGCATTCTGCGCTGGCCGGGGTTGACCTCGATCACGCGGGCCACAACCTCCTGCCCCTCTTTCAGAACGTCACCGGGCTTCTCCACGCGCTTTGTGCTGAGCTGTGAGATATGGATGAGGGCCTCAACCCCCTCCTCGACCTCGACAAACGCACCAAACTCCGCCAGACGCACGACCTTGACCGTGATGTCCTGCCCCACGGCGTAGCGCTTGTCAATCTCGCGCCAAGGATCGTTGAGCTGCTTGTACCCAAGGCTGATACGGCGCTTCACCGTATCCACATCCAGCACCAGCACCTCGATCTCCTGCCCCTTGCGGAACACGTCACGCGGCTTCTGGATGCGGGCCCAGCTGATGTCACCAATGTGGACAAGTCCCTCAATGCCGGGCTCCAGTTCCACGAAGGCGCCAAACTCCGTCAGATTGGTGATGGTACCCTTCATGACATCATCCTTATGGATGCGCTCACTCACCGTATCCCACGGGTCGCCCTCCACCTGTTTGATGCTGAGGGAGATGCGGTCCTTCTCCTTATCAATACCAATGACCTTGACCGTCACCTTGTCACCCTTCTTGTACAGGTCGCGGATACGCACGTTGCGCTTCCAGGTAATCTCACTCACATGGACCAGGCCGTCCATCGCGCCGATGGTCACAAAAACGCCAAAGTCGGTGATACTGCTGACCTCGCCCTCAATCACATCGCCCTCGTGCACCTCATCATAGAACCTGGCGCGCTGCTCGGCAGCCTCCTTCTCCACAAGGTCCTTGCGGGAGAAGACAAGACGATGCTTCCGGCGGTCCCTCTCCAGGGGCTTCACCTCAAACTCCTGGCCAATAAAGTTCGCCAGATTAACGCCCTTTCCGTTGCCGGCAAGGTGGGATACGGGAATGAAGCCCTCAAGGCCGCAGCATGCAACCATCAGGCCGCCCTTGACCTTGCGGAGCCCCTTGACCAGGAGCGTCTCGTTCTGGGCCGCTTTCTCCTCGAACTCGCCCCAGCGGCGGTCGAACTCGTGGCGCCAGCGACTGAGAAGGAGCTGCGCCTCCTCGCCCTCGCGGACGTTGATGACCTCAACTTCAATCTGATCGCCCGGCTTGGGCTTCTCAACATCCTCGACCAGGACGCGGTGCGTCCACTCCTTCGAGGGGAGAACCCCCTCGCACTTGAAACCCACGTCGACCAGCCAGCCGTTCTCCGTCTCATCAATGACGGTGCCGGTGCGAATATCCCCCTTGCGAAGGCGGCCTGTGCTGTCCATATACTGGTCCAGCATATCCTCCATCGACTCGCCCTCCTGAGCGGCGGGTTCACGCACCTCACCCTGCACTGCCTGATCCAGATCCACGGTGTTCATTTCCTGATCCATAACCCATAATCCCCCTTGACTACCTACATGCTCGCAATTTTACTGCTTATATCATTGATAAGCCACTCGGGCGTACTTGCCCCCGCGGCAATACCAATCCTTTTTCTGCCCTCGAACCATCCTGCGCTGTCATCCAGTTCCCCGGCGTCCTCCACCCAGAGCACGTCCAGACCGCTGGCTGCGGCAATATCCCTCAGTTTGCCTGTGTTGGCGCTGGCTCGACCTCCAATGAGGACCACGCCGTCCACACATCCCACGAGGGCACGTACTGCCTCCTGGCGCTCCACCGTCGCCCTGCATATCGTATTACACACATGGAGCTCCCCTGCCCGGCGCACCAGAGCTCCCGCCACGGCGGAAAGACGTTCCTCCCGCTGCGTCGTCTGGGAGATGAGGGCCATCTTGCCGCGACGGGGCAGAGCTTCCGCCTCAGCCTCGTTTGCCACGACATCCAGAATGTCCTCCGCGTCGTTCACGTGCCCGATAATCCCGCGAATCTCCGGGTGGTTCCGATCCCCAAGGAGGACAATGTGATATCCCTCCTCCGAGAGCGAGCTGGCCAGCTCCTGAGCCCGGCTGACGAAGGGGCACGTCGTCTCCACGACCTCCGCCCCCTTGTCACGAAGGGCTGCCAATACGGCCCGGGACTCTCCGTGGGCTCGAATAAACACCCGCGCCCCGGCGGGGACTTCCTCCTCGCTCTGCGCAACCTTCAGTCCCATTGCCTGAAGCCGCTCCACCTCCTGCGGATTGTGTATGGGGAGTCCAATGGTCCAGACGTTGGTATCTCCACGCTCCAGAGCGCCCCGAATGGCGTCCACTGCGCGCTTCACTCCGAAGCAGAATCCCGCGTGGCCGGCTCTGACGACCTCCTTCACGACACCGCCTCCTCCGTCCCACCAAGATGGGACAGCGCCGCCTCCACAACCTTGTCAACAAGCTGGGATGCGGATGACACTGAAATATCATACCACAAGACAGGCTCAAATTTACTGAACCACGTCATCTGGCGGCGGCAAAATGCGCGGGTCCGGGTCACAGATCCCTCAAGAGCTTCGTCAAGGCTCATCTTCCCCCGGCGCCAGGCCGCAAGCTCACGATAGCCCAGACCCTGCATGGAGGGGAAGCGCTCGTCGAATCCGTGCTCTATCAGCCATGAGACCTCCTCGGGGAAACCGGAGGAAAACTCCTCCGACAGACGATCCGCAATGCGGGTAAAGAGTTCCGCACGCGGGCGGGTCAATGCGATGTAGAGGACGTCGAAGCCAAAGTCCAGTTTTTTCCCCTCCGCATAGAGCTGCGATGGCGGCGTCCCCGTCAGGGCCCAAATCTCAAGGGCACGGGAGACCCGGCGAATATCGTTGGGGTGAAGGCGCTCAGCCGTGACGGGGTCCAGTTCGGCCAGACGCGAATGAAGGACCCCGGCTCCCTCCTGAGCCGCCAGCTCCTCATAGCGGCGGCGGACCTCCGGATCGTGGGGAAGCGAGGCGTTCATGGATGCATTAAAGAGGGCGTTGTAGTAGAAGGGCGTTCCCCCTACGAAGACAGGGATACGGCCGCGGGCCGTTATGCGGCGCACGGCGCTCACCGCGCCCTCTACAAAAGAAGAGACCGAGAAGGGTTCGTCGGGGTCTGCAATGTCAATCAAGTGATGAGGGATCTCCCGGCGAACGGCGAAAGACACCTTGTCCGTGCCAACATCCATATAGCGATAGACTTGCCTGGAATCCACAGAAATAATCTCCGCCGGAGGCAGTCCCCGGGCGTTTAATTTTTCCACGGCATCCAGACTTAATGCTGTCTTGCCGACAGCAGTGGGGCCAATCAGGGCAATGACGCGGCTCATTTGCTCAACCTCTTAGAGAAACTGAAAACAACGGGTTTGATTTTAACACAAGCTCAGCGCCCTTCCAACAGAGGAATACAGTTTTTAGCGTTCCTCAGCCGGGCATAGCCCAAGGCATCCCGTCCCGTCCTGTCGGTCCTCAACGGGTCCGCCCCCGCCTCCAGAAGCAGCCGTACCGCAGGCGCGTTGTCGCTGGACGCTGCGACCATCAAAGGGGTCGTCCCCCCGTTGTCAGGCAAATCGGGGGAGCCTTTTATCGCCGCGATGAGCTGTGCCAGAGAGTCCGTCCCGGCCTCCGCCTCAGACAGCAGACTATCTGACCTGGCGCGGGCAGCAAAGTGCAGCGGCGTCCAGCCGATGAAGTCGCCCGCACCGGCGTCCGCACCGGCAGACAGAAGAACCTTCACGGCCCAGCCATGGTTCCGGAGCGCGGCATCCATCAGAGGGGTCATCTCCCGCTCCGCACGCGTGTCCACCTCAGAGCCGGCACGAATCAGGAGCTTCATGACCTCCGCGTTGTCCTCCTGAGCCTGCACAGCCTGGGCAAGTGCCGTCATCCCTTCCTCATCCCGCAACGAGACATCCGCACTCCAGGCCAGCAGTTCTTTCACCACCGGCTCGTTGCCGGTCACGGCGGCGACCATCAGAGCCGTCATGCCCTGGCGGCTTTGATGGTTGACGTTGGCTCCGGCTGAGAGCAGCGACTTCAGCCCCTCTATCTGCGCCGGGTTGTGAGCGGCGAGCATAAGGGGGGTAATCCCATCCCGCGTCCCCAGGTCAAGGGATGCCCCAAAAGCGGCCATGAGGCGCAGCAGTTCGGGACCGGCATTTGACATCACGGCAAATGTTAAGGGCGTCCAGCCGCTCTTGTCCCGGAGCGCCGTGTTGGCCCCCTTTTCCAGCAGAAGACGGACCGTTGGGAGGTTGTGCGCGCGGCACGCCTCCATCAGCGGGGTCATCAGGCCGCTGTCACGGGTATCGATGTCCCCATCCTCCAGGAGCAGGGCCACCACATCGGTTGAGACCAACGGGTTTGAAACAGCGAGGAAGAGTGCTGAACGGTTCTGGTCATCCTCGGCCAGCAAATCCGCCTTTCCGCGGATAAGGGCGCGCAGCACCTCAGCATCCGCTCCTGCCGCCACGGCCCGCATTGATGGCGTGTAACGGTGTGAATCCCGCCGGTTTACGTCCGCACCAGCATTAACCAGAAGACGGATTACCTCGGCATTGGGGCGTTCACAGGCCGCCTGAAGCGGCGTGATATCCTCACGGTTGGGCGTGTCCACGGGGGAACCGGCATCCAGAAGAAGCTTCACGCACTGAGCGTCGCCCCGTGCCGCAGCCATCCACAGCGGGGTTCGCCCCGCATTGTCCTGGGCAGAAGCGGAGCCCCCCCGGCTCAGGAGCAGAGCCGTCACCTGAGGAGACTCATTTATTGCGGCAGCAAGGTGCAGCGGAGTCCGCCCCGACGCATCGCGGGCGTTCAGCGCGGAGCCTCCGCGGATCAGGGCCCCGGCCACAGCAGGGTTTGGATTGTAGGCTGCCGCCAGCATCAGGGGCGTCAGGCCCTCAAGCCCTTCCGCAGAGAGCGAAGCCCCGTTCCTGAGCAGCCAATCAATGAGCTCCGGATCAGAAGCATTTTCGGCCGCCACATGAAGGGGCCGGTTCCCGCCGGGCAGAAGAACATCCGCCGAGACGGCACCGAGCGACGCCAGAAACTCCTCTCCCCCGGGTTCCCCGGCCCAGCTCCCGCTCAAAAGGAAAAACAGGATAAAGAATGCCGGACAAAGCAGTGAAAAACGTATCAATCGCATAATTTACTCCTGGCGCTTTTCATTTTCTTCGTACAGCGGCAAAATACGGTAGCGCCGGCCCTCAATCAGAAGGTCCTGGAACTGCGGGGCCACGGCGGCGATATCCGGGGAGCTCAGCCCTCCCAGAGAGAACTTCTCCTCATCCCCGGCCGAGGAGAAAAAGCCCGCTGCACGCACGGAGTCCCCATCAACCCGGAGCACCATGCCCATCCCATCCAGGAGCACCAGAAGGTCCTCCCCGGGGGAATTCCCTTCGGAGAGCGGGACAAAGGCAAAAACAATCTCCGCGCTGCGCCGCACGCTCCGCAGAAGGGAGTTCTCCATTTCCCATTCCCTCATGAGGTAATCCACCACCGCACCGGGGAGACTGCGCCCCTCAGGGAAAACGGAGGCGTGATTCAGTATCTCGCGCCGCTGAGACGTAGGCACAATGCCGTCCTCGACGTCCTGGAGATATTCCTGAGGGGTTATCTCCATCGCCGCGTCAATGCGTCGGTGAATGGCCGCGGACCGCGGGTGTCCGCTCTCCCCGATGCGTTCCAGCGCCCAGGTCCCATAGCGCCCCAGGCTGAAACGCATATAGAGATAATCAAAGTCCTCCGGTTCAATCTGTCCTCCCAGCAGCCGATCCGCCTGGTTGTTCGCCGCCAGCCGGTAGGGGTCCAGAACGGGCGAATTCATCGCCGCGACGATAATCGTCATGACCAGTGTCGAGACAATATTGACACGCCCGATGGCGGAGGGCCAGCGGCGCAGGATGGCCGCCCCGGCGTAGCCGATCCCCCATATCCCCAGCACAACAGCCGAAAACCCGGCCTGTATCCTGTCGACGGAGAGCCCGTACTGCTGGACTCGAAGTCCCAGAGAGTAAAGGCAGATTGCCGTGTAGACGGGCAGGCAAAGCAGGGAAACCTGGGCCAGCACGTTGAGAAATTTATTGGGGAAAGCCGGGCGCGCACCGTCAAGCCACGCCGCGTTCGCCAGAAGGATTGTTCCCAGTTGAAGGAGCATGATGAGCGAGCTGGCCTGGCCTGTGCTCCAGAGCGT
>JAIKZX010000130.1 GCA_024681935.1 Fretibacterium sp. | reverse complement strand
TTGATGCCGTCTCCCACCATCGCCACCCGTCCTCTCTCCTGAAGGGAACGGATAACGCTTTCCTTCCCGTCGGGCAGCACGCCGGCAATCACCTCGTCCACGCCGGCCTGCGCTCCAATGGCCCGGGCCGTCGCCTCGTTGTCCCCCGTCAGCATGACGACGCGGACCCCCATGTCCCTCAGCTCACCCACAGCCTGGGGACTGTCTTCCTTTATGAGGTCGGCAACGGCGATAATGCCCAGCAGCTTATCATCCCGGGCAAAGAGCAGCGGCGTCTTCCCCTCTCCGGCGAGTTCCTGGCCCTTCGCCATGAGAGCTTCGTCCACGGAGACCTGGCCGCTGATGTACTTCATGCTTCCGCCCAGCAGCTTCCGTCCGTCCAGCATGGCGGACAGGCCGTTCCCCGGCAGAGCCTGAAAGTCAGAGACCTCATCTGCCCGCAGACCTGTCTCCCCGGCCCGGGCAACGACGGCCCGGGCAAGAGGATGTTCGCTTTTCTGCTCCAGTGCGCAGGCGGCGGACAGCAGTTCTGTCTCCGTGACGCCACTGCAGGGCAGGATGTCCGTCACGCCCGGCGTGCCGCAGGTGATGGTTCCGGTCTTGTCCAGCGCGGCAATCTGGATCTTTCCCGCCTGTTCCAGCGAGGCGGCCGTCTTGAACAGAATGCCGTTCCGCGCGCCCTTGCCGCTGCCCACCATGATAGCCACCGGCGTGGCAAGCCCCAGCGCGCAGGGGCAGCTGATCACCAGCACGGCAATGCCGAAGGAGAGCGCTGTCCCAAAGTCGCGTCCCAGCAGCAGCCAGGCCGCCGTCGTGACAAGGGCAATGAGGATGACGGCGGGAACAAACACCCCGCAGACCCTGTCCGCGACCTTCGCCACCGGGGCCTTGGTGGCGGCGGCATCGCTCACCATCCTGATGATCTGTGAGAGCGTCGTGTCCTCACCCACCCGGGTGGCCTCACACTTCAGGAAGCCGGACTGGTTCACCGTCGCAGCGGAGACCCTGTCGCCCGCCGCCTTGTCCACCGGGATGCTTTCGCCCGTCAGTGCCGACTCGTTCACCGCGCTGCTGCCCTCCAGCACCACGCCGTCCACAGGGATATTTTCACCCGGCCGGACGATGAAGACGCTGCCCTTCTGCACCTGCTCAATGGGAACCGTGACCTCCGTGTCCCCCTGCAGAATGACCGCCGTCTTGGGTGCGAGCTTCATCAGGTCCTTCAGCGCATCCGTCGTTCTTCCCTTCGAACGGGCCTCCAGCATCTTCCCCACGGTGATAAGCGTCAGGATCATCCCGGCGGACTCGAAGTGGAAGCCCATCATGCACTTCATGACGGCCTCGCTGTTTCCGTCAGCCTGAGCCCGCGTCATGGCGAACAGCAAAGCGGCGCTCCAGATGAAGGAGGCTGCCGAGCCCAGCGCCACAAGGGTGTCCATGTTGGGAGCCCCGTGCCAAAGGCTGCTGAAGCCATTGATGAAGAACTTCTGGTTGATGACCATGATGATTCCGGCAAGAAGCATCTGGGCCAGGCCCATGGCTACGGGGTTGTCATCAAAGAATGCGGGCAGGGGCCAGCCCCACATCATGTGCCCCATGGAAAGATACATGAGGGCCAGCAGAAAGAAAAGCGAGACGACCAGACGGCGCTTCAGGAGCGGCGTCTCGCGGTCAGCCAGGGCATCGTCGTCCGCCGCGGGAGAGGAAGGGGCCGCGGGCTCCGCTTCCTTCAGCTTTGCCCCGTATCCCGCCGCCTCCACCGCCGCTATGACGGCCTCCGGCGACGCTGTCCCCTCCACGCCCATCGAGTTTGTGAGCAGGCTGACGGCGCAGGATGTTACCCCCGGCACCTTCTGAACAGCCCTCTCCACCCTCGCGCTGCACGCAGTGCAGCTCATGCCTGTAACGCTGTATTGTTTCACGATAAAAAAACCTCCCTGCCTTTACACAACAGTTTCTCTCATGCCGGAAAAAGCCCTTACGGGTTCTCCCGGCGGCTCAATATCCATTCCGCCGCTCTTTTCGCCTCGTTGAACGGGGTATCTGTCCGGCGCTCTGCGGGGGCCAGGAAGGCATCAAAGTCCGGGTTCGCGCCTAAATCTTCAACCAGCCCTCTTTCGGCCATGGCGTCGAAAAGCGCATCAAAACGGGCCGTCCCTCCGCCCAGAATATTGCGGAGTTTCACCAGCGGTCCCTGTCTGCGCCCCACGCGGATCAGCCCTACACGGAACCCGGCCGTCGCTGCTTCCGAGACCATGGAGACGGAGTCCTCCGTAACGAGGACATGAGTGGCTGTCCCCAGCATGGCGGGGATAGGGTTCTCCGCGCTTCGGGAGGCAAGGAGCAGATAACGGACGGCGGGGCTCCCCGCGAGGACGGATTCAACAGCGCTGTCCGCCTCTTTGCCCGTGCGCCTCGAAGTCGTGACGAGCAGTGCGGCTCCCTGCTTTTCCACAGCTTTGCTCAGAGGGGCAAGAACATCATGAACCCATGAGGCCGTCAGCTCGTAGTTGGCGTCCCCCCCGCCCAGCAGAAGGACGACGACCCTCTGAGGAAAGGGCATCAGTGGGGCGAAAAGTTCCGCTGACGCAGCCTGAAGTTCCGGGCGGTAAATATGGTTGGGGGCCCCCAGTGTCATTAAAAGGTTGTCCGCCGGGGCGGGGCGGTCGTGTTCAGGAACGATGGCAAAATCGAAAGGCTGTGTCCCCAGTACGGAGGGGGTCATGACAACGGCAGACCGCCCGCCTGAATTCCTGGCCAGCGCGAGACAAAACGGCGCCGCCGAACTGCCGGTGGAGATGAAAAGGGTCTCCGCTCCGCCGGACAGTGCGTCCGCGTGAGTCTCAAAAGCAAAACCCGATGCGCTGAGCCAGCGCCGCGCCTCCTCCGAGCTGGCACTGGCCAGACGCCGGGCTGTCAGCTTGAGCCGGCAGAAGCGTTTCAGGCCGAGAAGGTGCGGAACCTCCACTTCGCAGACCGTTGCCCCGCAGAGACGCTCAAGCCAGCGGGCAATTCCCAGGGACTGATGTTTGTGCCCCCGGATTCCGTCGCTGAGGACCACAACACTCTTTGGCCAAATGTTCTTTTCTGTCATGGGATGTCATCCCCTTAAATTTTCAGTCCCGGCCTGAAATTTTTTTGTAAACAGCCAGAGTTTGCCGGGCAATGGCCTCGGGCGTGAAGCTGTCGATTATCCTCCGGGCGTTTTGGACAAGCTGAGCCCGCTGTTCCATGTCCATATCAAGCAGCTGTCTCAGCGC
>JAIKZX010000122.1 GCA_024681935.1 Fretibacterium sp. | reverse complement strand
CGGAGATCCAGGTGTCGGTTGACAACGACATCGCTGTGTCCAACGTTACGCGGCTGCTGGAGGGGCGCGGCTTTCAGGTGTCGCTCCAGCAGAACGGGGACGAGCGGAAGCTGACGGCGAAGAAGACGGGTGACGGCCCCGCGGCGGGCTCCGCCTCTCAGGGAGCGAAAAAACTCCTCGCTGTGCTGGTGACGGGCAAAACACTGGGCAAGGAGGACAAGGATCTGGGAGAGGTTCTGATCAAGGGGTTCCTTGGCACGCTCTCCAAGCTCACGACGCGCCCTGCCGTGATTGCCTTCATGAACGAGGGCGTCATGCTGACACTGGCCGAGTCCTCTGCCTGCGACCACATCAGGGACCTGGAGAAGGCCGGGACGAAGGTCCTCGTCTGCGGCACCTGCACGACCCACTTCGGTATTACCGATAAGGTGGCTGTGGGGACTATTTCCAACATGTTCGAGATTATGGAGATGGTCACGGGGGCCGACAAGATCCTCACTCTCTAAGCGGATGCTTTACGCGGGGATCGACATCGGCTCCACGGCGGCGAAGGCCGTCCTGTTGGACGGGGCGAAGAACGCCATTCTGGCCCGGAAGCTCATGCCCAGCGGGTGGAACAGCCGGGAGACGGCGGAGGAGCTTTTGAAGTGGCTCCTGTCTCTGGGGCACGAACGGGATGAGATTCATGTGACGGCAACAGGGTATGGGCGGGTGTCCGTGCCCTACGCTGACAGCACCCTGACGGAGATTACCTGCCACGGCAGGGGGGCGGCGTTCCTGATTGGGAAGGGGGCCGCGTTTCCTGAGGAAAACGACGTCGCGGTAATCGACATCGGCGGTCAGGACACGAAGGTCATCCTTCTCAGGAAGGGACGCGTCATGGATTTCATCATGAACGACAAGTGCTCCGCCGGGACGGGGAAATTTCTTGAAGTCATGGCCAACCGGCTGGGCGTCACGCTGCCGGAGTTCTTCGCCATGGCTGAGCGGGGAGAGGACATCACCATCTCCTCCATGTGTACGGTCTTCGCCGAATCGGAGATTGTGAGTCTCATGGGGCAGGGGACGCCGCGGGAGAGCATCGCCCGGGGGGCTGTGGGGTCCGTTGTCGCCAAGGTCGTGGCGCTGGCAGGCCGCAAGGGGGTAAGCGGCGTCTGTTTTCTCACCGGAGGGTTCTGCGAAACGCCGTTGATGGTGAGCAAGCTGTCCGGGGCGCTGGGGACGGAGGTCCGCACGCACCCGGACGGACGCTTCGCCGGGGCAATCGGCGCGGCGCTGCTGGGAAAGTAAGACGGTAAAAAACATACAAACACTTTGAGGGGGATGGATTGTTATGGCGGATTACCGTAAGATGTGGGAAGATCTGGGGATGGACGTAAAGACCCATGACATGCTTTGCGAGGCGCTGCCGGGGGCGGTCATCGAGGTCTATTTCTCCCAGGAGAACCGGCCGGTTGGCATGGACTATTTCAACGCCGTGGTGGCGGAGATTCACGGCCTTCGCCCCGCCGAGCTGGTGGAACATAAGAAGAAGGGGGGCAAGGTCGTCGGGACGTTCTGTATCCATGTTCCGGACGAGGTCCCCGTCGCTGCGGGGGCTATCGCCACGGGGCTGTGCAGCGGGTCTCAGTTCTGGGTCCCCGGCGGGGAGAAGAAGCTCCCGGCCGCGACCTGCCCGCTCATCAAGGCGTCGCTTGGCGCGCGCTTTGACCGCACCTGTCCGTTTTTCCGGCTGGCGGACATTTTTGTGGGCGAGACGACCTGCGACGGCAAGAAGAAGGCGTGGGAGATCCTCGCTGAGGACGCGCCCATGTATATCATGGACATCCCGCAGATGAAACGTCCAAAGGATTACGCCCACTGGAATGACGAAATCTTCGGCTACATCCGCAGGATGGAGGAGCTGACGGGCAACACCGTCACGCCGGAAAAGCTGCACGACGCCATCGTCCTTCTGAACAACAAGCGCAAAGCCCTCCAGCGTCTGGCGGAGTTCCGCAAGCTGGAGAATATCCCCATCAGTGGAAAAGACGTTCTGCTCATCACGCAGATTGCGTTCTACGATGACCCGGCGCGGATCACGTCGATGATCAATAAGCTTTGCGACGAGCTGGACGAACGGGCGAAAAAGGGCGTCTCCGTGTTTAAGAAGGGGGCGAAACGCATCCTTCTGACCGGCACGCCGCTCTCCATTCCCAACTGGAAGCTGCACCACATCATCGAGAGCCTGGGTGGAGCCGTTGTGTGCGAGGAGATGTGTACGGGCATCCGCTACTACGAGAAGTGCGTGGATGAGAGCGGCAAGACACTGGACGAAATGGTGACGGCTCTGACGGAGCGCTACATGGGCGCCATCCACTGCGCCTGCTTCACGCCGAACCGCGAGCGCATTGACGACATCAAACGTCTGGCCCGGGAGTACAAGGCCGACGGCGTCATCGACGTGAACCTGAAGTTCTGCGGCATCTATGACACGGAGGGCTTCTTTGTGGAGCGGGAGCTGAAGGAAGCGGGCATCCCCGTGCTGGGTATCGAGACGGATTACACAGATCAGGACGCCGAGCAGCTCAAGACGCGTATCGGGGCTTTCCTGGAGATGCTGGGAAATTGATCGCGGCGGATAAACAGAGACGCTGCGTCCTGTCCCCTTGCGCCGGCAGCGCAGCTGGCGGCTCCGCGCGGATGAAGTTCCGCTGACGTTGGATATTCAAGGAGGCTTTTATGTCGGTTTATTTGAACAACGCGGCGACCACCTGGCCCAAACCGGAGTGCGTCGCGGAGGCGATGGCGGTTTTTCTCTCCCGCGGCGGGGCGAATCTGGCGAGGGGAAGTTCATCAGAACGGGACATGGGCACGCTGAACTCTGTTTTGGACTGCCGCATGCGCCTGGCTTCCTTTTTTAATGGTCATGAAGGGGGTGACCCGCGTTACGTCACATTCTGCTCCAATATCACGGAGGCCCTGAATATTGTGCTGCGCGGGTTCCTGAAGCCGGGGATGAAGGTGCTGACGACCTCGATGGAACACAACGCCGTGATGCGTCCCCTCCGTCGGCTGGAGAAGGATGGCGTAGAGGTGACGCTGGCCGGTTCTCACCGCGACGGACGGATGGACGTGGAGGACCTGAAGGACAAACTGTCGAAGGGTTCGTTCGATCTGATGGTGATGTCTCACGCCAGCAACGTCTGCGGGACGATCCAGCCCCTTGAGGAAGCCGCCGCGCTGTGTCGTGAGGCGGGGGTCCCCCTTGTTCTGGATACGGCCCAGACCGCCGGTGTCCTGACTATCGATGTCTCGTCGCTGGAGATTGCGGCGCTCTGCTTTACAGGACATAAAGGACTGATGGGTCCCCAGGGGATAGGCGGTATTGTCTGGAAGCCGGATTTCGCGCTGAAGGTTGAGCCGCTCGTCACCGGAGGGACGGGGAGTTATTCACACCTGGAAACTCAGCCGGAGGACCTTCCGGATAAGTTCGAGTCCGGGACGCCGAACCTTCCTGGAATCGCCGGTCTGAACGCGGCGCTGGGATGGCTGGAGACAACGGGCGTGAAAACCATCGCCGCGAAGGAAGAAGAAACGGGCGCTTGCCTCCTGGATGGGTTAAAGAAACTGGACGGCATCCTTCTGGGCGGGAAACAGGATATGGCGGGGCGTCTGCCGGTGTTTTCAATCAACGTGAAGAACAGGGATAACGGTGTCCTGGCGGACCGGCTCTCCCGCGCCGGCTTTGAGACCCGGCCGGGCCTGCACTGCGCCCCGTCGGCGCATCGTACCCTTGGCTCGTTTCCGGAGGGCAGCATGAGGGTCTCCCCGGGGTACTTCAACACAAAAGCGGAGATCGACGCCTTTCTGGAAGCACTGGCCGATGCCGCAGGAGAATAATAGGGTAAAAACGATGCCGGATAAGGGGACGCCATTTCCTTTCTCTTATCCGGCGCCTTGCGGGCACTCCGTCCCGCGGGACATTGAGGGCCTGGGCTGCCGTGGGTGACCGCGGCGGCCTTTTTATCCGGCCCTGCTCATCTCAGGCGTTTGTCCCCTGTTTTTTGCCTTGCAGATGAGCTGCGTCATCATCCCCATAGGGCAGAAACAGCACCATGTCCTTGGGCGATACAGAGCCATGACGGCCAGGCCGATTAGAGTAGAACTCAGCATCAGGCTGTATAATCCGAAACTGAACTGCGCGGCCCAGTCCGGCACCACATGGGCCCTGTACGCCCAGCTCCACGGTACGCTGAACGTCCAGAGCAACCGGACGGCCTCCCTGAGAGACGAGGTCCCGCTGTAAACAAGCCAGGTCTGCCAGACAATGCTGCCGAACATCAACATAAAGAAGATCAGGAACGCGGAGCGGAACGGCATGGAAGACATCCATCCCGGGGCCGGGACGCCGCGGGAACATTTCAGCTTTTTGGGAAGAACGGCAAAGAGCTGGCCGCGCCCGCAGATATGGTTGCAGAACCACTTGTTTCCGCCAAAGATGGCGATGAAAAGCGGCAGCATGACGTCGATCATGCCCAGCCACGCGAAAAGGATGTTGAAAAAGCCCAGCGAAAAATAGAGGAGCGGCCAGACCCAGAGATAGTCGTACCAGTGTTTCTTTTTCATTCCGTTTCCTCCCTCTGCCTCAGCCCGATGCAGTTTGCCGGACAGGTGCGCTGGCATATCCCGCAGCCAACACAGGCGGACTTATCGACGACAGCGTAGCACCCGCGCCAGACGGAGATTGCGTCCCTGGGACATGCCTCCTCACAGGCTCCGCAGGAAACGCATCTGTCTTTGTCGGGCAGGGCATATCGTTTTGAGGCCATGATATTTCCTCCTAACAAAAAATTTTATCCACGGTTATCTCAACGGCGTTCCTGACGCAGTCGTCACATTGGCAGAGGACGACGCCCGTGTCCTCCCCTCTCAGGTCCCTGCAGATGGTGCTCCCGCACATTTCCCTGAATTTTGCGTGGATCTCCTTCGCCTGAGCTGAAACCGATCTGCCCTCGTATTTTTTCAGGCCAAGAAGGATCTCTGCAGCGCAGAGCGCCCCGCAGTTTCCCTCCGTGCACCCCAGCCCCAAACCGAACCCCGCCCCAATCCGCTTCAGCGTTTCGGGAGGCAGGCCCGTCTCCTCCGCAAAAGCGCAGAGGACCGCCTGACAGCAGTTGTGACCGTTATGTTTCAGCTCCATGGCATATTCTTTTTTATCCATCGCAGATCTCCCCCTCGGCCCGGAGCGTGCAGTTCCCTGTAATCATTGACAGGGACCGTCTCTCCGGCTTTCGTGTTTTTCCGTCAAAAACGACTGCAGCAGGCGTTTTGTTGCACAGTTCCACTGTGCTGATAATACCCGTCCGCTGAGAAAAAATAATATCCCCCGCCCGCGCTCAGTCGTCGAGGAGTTTCCCCTCCGCTGAGACGGTGACGACCCTCCAGGGGATGAATTTCCCGCTGTTCTGAAGCGCGGTTTTCGCGGCCCGTTCCAGCCCGCCGCAGCAGGGGACCTCCATACGGACGATCGTCAGGCTCCTGATGTCGTTGTCCCTGATGATCTCCGTCAGTTTCTCCGTGTAATCCACGTCATCCAGCTTGGGACAGCCGATGATCGTGACGCGGCCGCGCATGAAGTCCTCGTGGAACGCGGCGTAAGCGTAAGCCGTGCAGTCTGCCGCGACAAGGAGTTTCCCGCCCTGATAAAACGGGGCCTTTGTCGGGACCAGTTTGATCTGAACCGGCCATTGTGCCAGGCAACTTTCCCGTCTTTCCGCCGGGTCAGCGGCGGGGACCGCCTCCCTCCTGATTGTTTTCGCCATGCTCCCGGGACACACATGGGGAGCCGGAGACCCGCCGTGAGCGGCAATTTTCTGCTTCATCCTCACTTCCACGGCTTCCCTGTCGTAATCCGCCGCCTCGCGTTCCGTGATGGTCAGGGCTCCCGTCGGACATTCCGGCAGGCAGTCACCGAAGCCGTCACAGTAGTCGTCCTTAATCAGGCGGGCTTTCCCATTGATTATCCCGATGGCCCCCTCGTGACAGGCTGCCGCGCACTGGCCGCACCCGTTGCATTTCTCCTCGTCGATATTCACGATTTTTCGTATCATTGAAGCCGCCTCCAGGACGTTTGTTTTTTACAGCATTTCAAACGGACAGGACAAGTTTAAGAAAGCCCGGTCCGTGGAAAGGGTTTTTAAATGCTATTATTATAGCAAGGCGGGATAAAAACAAGGGAAGAGAGCCCTGAAACGGGGT
>JAIKZX010000110.1 GCA_024681935.1 Fretibacterium sp. | reverse complement strand
AGGATCTCGGCCCGGGTCTCAGCCCGCGTGTTCTTTGTGGAAAGCGCCGCCAGGAACGCCGCGTTCTGCGTGGGCGTCGTCTCTCCGCTCATGATCTCGTTCATGACGGCGTAGGCCTCGTCATAAGTCAGATCACCCTTGATCACAATTTTCATAATGGCTTCTTTAATCATTTTTATAACCTCCTCAAAATATAGTTCACTTAATTTTGAATATAGCGCTGTTCACGCGATATATCGATAAAATTCTTCAGGATGGTCTTGCCTTCCGGGGTCATCACGGACTCCGGGTGGAACTGAAGCCCGAAGACGGGCCGGTCAAGATATTGGATGGCCATGACCTCGCCGTCCCCGCTGATGGGAGTGTCCGCCCGTGCGGTTACCTTCAGGCAGCGGGGCAGTGTCTCCTCCACGGCTGCCAGCGAATGGTAGCGGGCGGCAAGCATTGCCCTGGGGCAGCCGCGGAATAATGGGCAATCGGCGTCAAAGCCGATGAGGGATTGCTTGCCGTGCATGAGCTTTTTGGCGTAGCTCACCGTTGCGCCGAAAGCGGTGCAGATGGCCTGATGCCCCAGGCATACCCCGAGGATGGGGATGTCCGTCAGGGCCTGCGCGACATCCATGCAGATCCCCGCGTCCTCCGGCCTCCCCGGGCCGGGGGACAGGATAATCGCCTGGGGGGAGAGAGCCCGTATCTCCTCCACCGTCATCACGTCGTTGCGGACAACCCGGATATCGGGCTCAATGGAACCGACAAGCTGATACAGGTTGTAGGAAAAACTGTCGTAATTGTCAATCAGAAGGATCATAAGCTCCCCTCCTTTTCCCCGGCAGGGCAGGGATCAAGTTCCTGTGCCATTTCCAGGGCGCGCACCACGGCTTTTGCCTTGTTCATCCGCTCCTGATACTCTTTCTCAGGCACGGAGTCTGCCACAATGCCGCCGCCGCTGCGGATGAAGACCTTTCCGTTCTTTTTGTAGGCGATGCGGATGGCGATGCAGAGGTCAAGATTGCCCGTGAAGTCAATGTAGCCCACCGCGCCGCCGTATATCCCGCGCTTGTCCCGCTCAATGTCGTTGATGAGCTGGCAGGCCCGTATCTTCGGCGCTCCGGACAATGTCCCCGCCGGCAGCACCGCCTCCACCGCGTCCAGCTGATCCGCGCCGTCGCGTATCTGTCCCCGCACGGTGGAGCCGATGTGCATGACGTGAGAGAAGCGCAGGATCTCGTGGTACTTCTCCACCTCGACGGTCCCGAACTGGCTGATTTTTCCCAGATCGTTCCTTCCAAGGTCAACCAGCATGTTGTGCTCCGCCAGCTCCTTGGGATCGCTCAGCAGTTCCTCCTCCAGCCGCCTGTCCTCCTCCGGCGTCCTGCCGCGCGGCCGCGTGCCCGCCAGAGGGAAAGTGTGCACTACGCCGTTCCGGAGCCTGACCAGCGTCTCGGGCGACGCGCCGGCGGCCTCCATTTCGGTGCCGGAGAAGTAAAACATATAGGGGGAGGGGTTCAGCGTCCGCAGAATACGGTAAGTGTTGAAGAGGCTTCCCTCGAATTCCGCTTCCAGCCGGTTGGACAGGACAATCTGAAAGATGTCCCCCTCAATAATATGGTGTTTGGCTTCCTCAACCATCCCGTAATACCGCTCTTTGGAGAAAAGAGGCGTCAGTTCCGATGTCATGCGCCCTCCAGTGTTCCGGCTCGGAGATCCGCTGCGGACAAGAGCTTCCATGGCGTCCAGCTCCTTCTCCGCACGGGCATACTCGGACTCCGCATCCTTCAGGCGGATGTTCACGATAAAAATGATTTTCTGGCGGAAGTTATCGAAAGCGATAATCCTGTCAAACAGCATCAGGTCGACGTCGTTGAAGCCTTCCGTGTCCGGCGCGTCGAGCCGGAGAGACGGTTCGGAGTACTTCAGATAATCATAGGCGAAGTATCCGACCAGTCCGCCGGTGAACGGGGGCAGACCGGGCAGGACGGGACTGCGGTGCGATGCCAGGATCTGGCGGATGTATCCGTTGGGGCTGCCTGTTCCGGCGGGCTGGCCGCTGACTCTGACATCGCCGTTCAGGCAGGTGATGTCCGTCCGGGGGGCATAGCCCAGAAACGTGTACCGGCCCCATTTTTCGTTGTCCCCGGCACTCTCAAGCATAAAACAGTGTTCGGAGACGTTCATCAGGGCCCGCATCGCTTCAATGGGCGTGCGGATGTCGGAGAGTATCTCCCGGCTCAGGGGGACGATGTCGTAGCGACCATCCCGCGCATATTCCCGAACCTCATCGAGCGTAAGGTTCATCATGTGTTTCCTCCCTCTTCTGTCAGGGGCATAAAAAAAGTCCCTGACAGATTAAAAAATCTGTCAAGGACGAATATCCCAAAGAACACCCGCGGTGCCACCTTGATTTGTGAGGGCAATACTCCCCACACGCTCAGCAGGGTACCAACATACCCCCGGCAACTGACGTATGCCCCACGTCGCGGAATACTTGGCCCCTGAAACACACCTGACCTTTGACCGCGCCCTCCGTGATCCATTTGACGGTTTGTTTCCCTCCCGGCTCACACCTTTGGGATGAAAAACTCCCTCTGCCGGACTCTCTGTGGAGGCATCGCCGTCTTTATCTTCACTTCAGCGGTTTGGCAATATTCAATTGCGGTACATTATAGACGCAGTTCCCGTTTTTGGCAAGGGGAGACTGAAGGCAGGGGGAGTGGGGTATAATGGGAATGAAAAAGCAGCAGGGATAACGAAAGGAGACTGTCTTATGGGATGGACGCTCAGGAGGATGGCTCTGGCCTTTGCCGTTCTCGTCATGTTGTGCGTTTCTTCTCATGGGGCTGAGAGCAGGAGGGAGTCCGGGGACGGGGCTGTGCTTTCAGGCTGTGAGCTCTACCAGCTCGGTGCGTCAGAGGTCTTTCTGGAGCTGTCGGGGCGCGGTCTCCCTGAGCCGGAGATGTCCCTTGAGGGTGAGGCTGTCCGCTTCGTCCTGAGAAACTGTCGTGCCGAGTTGCGGGAGGGGGCGGACTACGCGGCCGCTGCCCCTCTGATTTTTGAGATGGGGGTCCGACAGGATGAAGGCGATGTGGTTGTCGGCCTGGTGCCGGCGGCTCCCCTCCGGCTCCGCTTCAGCCACGGCACGGCCCCCGCGAACCGTTACACGTTCCGTCTGGTCACCCAAGAGGAGGCGGAACGCCTGCGCCGGGGAGCGGGCTCAACGAAAGGTCAGGGCCTCCCGGCCGTCACGCCTCCCCCGGGCGCCGTGACGGATGAGGGTGTAACGCTGGACCTCCGTGATGTCGAACTCCGCGATGTTTTTCGTATGCTGGGGACCTTCCTCAAGAAAAACATCATCATCGATCCCTCATGCCCTTCCGCCCGGGTGACGCTGATGCTGAAGGATTTGTCGGCGGGAGAGGCCCTTAATTATCTTATGAAGGCCTATGGTGTCCGTCAGCACACGATGGGGGAGGACACCATCGTCCTGGGGACGCGGGACGGCCTTGCGCGCCTCTCCGGGGAGGAGGAGACCCGCGCCTTCCGGATTGCCTACGCCGATCCGGCGGCTGTTCAGGGGATACTTGCCGGCATGACAGGTCTGCCCGTCCGTTGTTTCGCCGTCGACCCCCGTCTGAAAGTTCTCTACGTTACGTCAAACCCACAGAAGCTTGAGGAGACTGCCGCCTTACTCCAAAGCCTTGACCGGCCGGGACGGCAGGTGATGATTCAGGCGAAGATCTTTGAGCTGACCGACGGTTCTGAGCGCGAGGTGGAGACGGCGCTGAACGCTGTCTATGATCACTGGTGGTTCAGCTATTCTCCTCAGGGCGGCGGGCGGGGAGGTTATATCAGGGATAACGGCAGGGGGCGCAGCTTCAGCGTTCCGTCAAACGGCTATCCCCTTCCCGGTATGACGGGGCTTGAGACGCCGCTGGAGGGCGTCTGGCGGGAGTTTGACGCTGCTTTCAGCGCCCTTGAGACGAAGGGGAAGGGCAGGACCCTGGCCAGCCCCTCCGTGATTGCCCTTGACGGTCAGGGCGCAAAGATCAGCCTGACGGAGGACTATCCTTATATCTCCGGGCGTGACGAGGCCGGCAATCCCACCTGGTCTTCGGAGACCGTCGGCCCTCAGCTGACCCTGACGCCTCGCGTGGGACGGCAGGGGGTCATCACTCTTCAGATTGAGATCACGACGGGCGAGGTGCTTGAGATGATCACAGGCAGTACGGGGGAACAGATGCCCCGTACGTCGACCCGTTCTGTTACGACGCATGTCCGTGTCCGGGACGGAGAGCCCTTCGTCATGGGCGGGCTCTTTCGGGACAACCAGACGCACCGGCGTGTGCGGATGCCCATTGTGGGGGAAATCCCTCTGCTGGGCAGCCTCTTTACCTATCGTTATGATGAGCGGAACAGAACTCAGGCCGTTATCGTCGTCATTCCGCATATTCTGGACATGCCGGACACCCCTGTTGAAAGAACGTCCCCGGGGCGCCGCTGAACTTCAATAAAGCGCCTCTCCCGGTTTTGGTTGGCTTGCGTTATAATACGATACAGATTGCATTATGTGGAGGTTTTACGTATGGCTCAGGTAGTGGACACCACCGATTTTTATGTCGGTCTGAAGTTTCGGTGGCAGGATGGAATCTGGGAGATCGTCGAGTATGACCATCACAAGATGGGACGGGGCGGGGCTGTCGTGCGGACAAAGCTCCGCAATGTGGAGTCCGGGTCTATCGTCGAGAACTCCTTCAAGCCCGGCGAAAAGTTTGAGCGCATTATCTATGAGGAGAAGCCGGCTCAGTACAGCTACCGCGACGGCGAGGATTATGTGTTCATGGACCTGGCGACCTACGATCAGATGTCCCTCTCCCCTCAGGTCCTCGGGGATGCCACGAAGTATCTGGTGGACGGGCTGGAGATACAGATTGAGTTCTTCGAGGGCAAGGTGATGGGCATCGAGCTTCCGAAGAGCGTGACGCTTAAAGTGGTGGACACGCCCCCCAGCTTCAAGGGAGACACGGTCTCCGGCGGCGGGAAGCCTGCAACGCTTGAGACAGGACTGGTCGTGACGGTGCCGGTCTTTGTGGAGCCGGGAGAGGATGTCGTGGTAGACACCCGAACGGGGCTTTATCTGGAGCGCGCCAAGAAATAGGTGGATTCTGGTGGAGGAGCCTGAGAACAGGAAAGAGGAGGGAGCCCGGATGGACGGTGTCATCCATATCTCGTCGGATGTCATTGTCGAGCTGGTCCGAAAGACCATTCAGGGCATCCCGAACATCCAGATCGTCTCCCGGTTCAGTGCGAAGTTTGGCATTGGCCGCAAGGGGAATGACGGAATCCGGATATCCATTGAAGAGGATGCCGCGGATGGGGCTGTCCCCACGGTCTCGGTTGATGCCTATGTCCTGGTCAAGTATGGCAGGCGCATCCCCGACATTGCCTGGGATGTTCAGGAGAAGGTCAAGACCAACCTGGAACGTTACACGGGTTACACGGTGAAAGCCGTGAATATCAATGTTCAGGGTATTTATATCGACGATCCCCTGCCGGAGCCTCCTTTGGAGGCGGCCATGGAGGAGTCCGACGCGGAGGAAGACCCCGGCGGATCCTCCCCGGGCGTCCCGGAGGACGCCCCGAAATAAGGTGGAGGTGAGAGGGTGTATTTTCTGTGGAAGCGCACACAACACGGGATGGTGCAGATCTCCGGCGAGGGGCTGGCTGACTTCATCCGGGGATTTCTGAGCGCAAAATGCCGTCTGTGCAGCCTAGCCCTGGCGGCGGGGTGTTCTCTGCACTCCATTATTCCTGCTTCCACAGATCAGGCCTCTCCGCCGGCGGATGACACGCTGGCGGTGGTTCTTTCCCTGATGGACGTCTCCAGCCGGCCGGGGATTGAGAAAAAACTCACCTTCCTCATGAGGCCCATGGGGCTGGCCCCTCTTGTTGTGTGGGCCACACCGGAGGAGGAGCTTCTTGACCTCCTGAAGAGCCCATGGCTTTGGATGGCTCTTGCCTCGTCCATCGCCCTTGCCGTCATCGCGGGCTGGGCGGGTTTTTTCTGGACCGCCTTCTGTGGAACGGCGACGTGGTTCGTTGCGCGGGGACTGTCCCTGTTATGTCGTCTCGCCACCCGAAAGGGACGCCGACCCGGTTTTGACGGGCCCCCTGAGGGAGCGGAGAGCCTCTGTTCTCCTGAGACTGAGGGGAGCTCACTGCGTTAAAAACTCCTGCCTATGGGAGTTTCCAATGTGAGGGATCGCTTTGTCAAAGTCCAGACAGAAGAAGATAAATCATAAGTTTGAATCACGTCACCGGGCCCGTGAGCTGGCGGCACAGTTTCTTTACTCAATGGATCTCTGTCCATGGCAGGAATTTGAGCCGGCGCTGGAGCTCTTTTTGGGGGCCGGTAGCCCTGCCGAGGCGGAATTGCCCGAGGTGAAGGATTACTGCCGTTTCCTTGTGCGGGGGGCTTGGGAACGGCGTGGGGAGGCAGACGAGCTGCTTCTGCGTGTTGTGACCGGCTGGCGGCCGGAGCGCATGGTCTCCGTGGACCGCTCCATCCTGCGCCTCACCATATTTGAGGGATTCCTGAACAAGGAGCTCCCGGTCAACTCCGCCATCTCCGAGGCAGTGGAGATTGCGCGGTTCTTTGGGGCGGACGAGTCCGCGCGGTTTGTCAACGGAGTGTTGGCCCGGGTGGTCAGGCATTTGTTCCCGGAGGAGGCGTGATGCCGCGGCGCGCCCGCTCGGAGATGACCGTGGATGACCTGAACTTCTACATTCAGGGGCTGTTTACATCAGACCTCATGTTGAAGGCTCTGGTGGTCTCCGGGGAGATTGCGGAATTCAAACGGCACACCAGCGGGCATTGTTACTTCACCCTGCTGGGGGCGGAGACGCGGGTATCCTGCGCTCTGTTCAGGCGGGACGCGGAGGCCCTGCCCCAGTGGCCCCGCGATGGCGACAGCGTATTGATCGAGGGGAGCGTGTCCTCCTACCCTCCGCGGGGCGTTTATCAGCTTTACGCGCGCCGGATTCTCCCCCGGGGGGAGGGTGCGGCCAGCCGGGCCCGTCAGGAGCTCCGGAACCGGCTTGAGGCTGAGGGGCTGTTTCACCCCGCGCTCAAAAGACCCCTTCCGCCCTGTCCTGAACGGGCGGCCGTCATTACCTCGGCGACGGGCGCCGCGTTAAGAGATGTTCTGCGTATTGCCTCCCGGCGCTATCCCCTCTGCGAGATCCTCGTTATCCCTGCGCTGGTACAGGGGGTTGAGGCCCCGGATTCCATTGTCAACGCCTTCATCCAGGCCGGAAAATCCGATCATCTGGACTGTGTTCTGCTTGTCCGGGGGGGCGGCAGCCGCGAGGATCTGAACCCATTTGACGACGAACGCGTGGTGCGCGCCGTGCGGAGCTGTCCCTGGCCTGTGGTGAGCGGGGTGGGGCACGAGATTGATGAAACGCTCTGCGACCTGGCGGCAGATGTGAGAGCTTCCACCCCCTCCGCCGCGGCGGAACTGGTGTTCCCTGACCGGCAGGTCCTTCTTGCGCAGCTTGAGGGCATAAAAGAAACCCTGTATGACCACATGACCCGTCGGGTAGATTCCCTTCGCGGGCAGATAGAGCTTATCCTTGAAGATATGCGGCAGGCGATGCAAAGACGCGTTGCGGATGCCCGCGGCCAACTGGCGGTGCGCGCGGCCTCACTGAACGCGCTCTCACCCCTGGCGGCATTGTCCCGCGGCTTTGTGACCGCGGAGACGGGGGGAGAGCGTCTCTTCTCCGTCAGGGGGCTGCATGCCGGAGATGAGCTTGCTGTGAACTTCTCGGATGGCAGGGCGGACTGTCTTGTCCAGACGGTAAAAAAGAAAAGGAAGAAAGCGATATGAACAACGAATCTGTCAATGCGGTCTATTGGCTTGCGGGGGAGCGTGCGGTACGTCTTCTGGACCAGCGGGCGCTTCCCGCCGAGGAACGCTATACGCTCTGCCATGAGGTGGAGACTGTGGCCGGAGCCATTGAGAACATGACGGTACGCGGGGCACCGGCCATCGGCATTGCGGCGGCCTACGGAGTGGCCCTGGCTGCTGCCAGGGGCGGCCGCAGCGCGGTCCCCCCTGCGGCGGAACGTCTGGCCCGGACCCGTCCGACGGCAGTGAACCTCTTTACCTCGCTGGAGCGGATGAAGCGCCGTTTTGAGACAGAGCCCCTGTTTGAGGGGGAGGCCCTGTTTGAGGTCCTTTTGGCTGAGGCTGCCGCCATTCACGAGGAGGACGTTGCCGGAAACCGCCGGATGGGGGCCTTTGGCGCCCGGCTGCTGCCGGAGGAGGCTGTTGTCATGACCCACTGCAACGCCGGGGCTATCGCCACGGGGGGACATGGGACGGCTCTGGGCGTTTTGCGCTCGGCCCGCGAGATGGGAAAGAAAATCGTCAGGGTCTATGCGGACGAGACCCGTCCCCTGCTGCAGGGCGCCCGGCTGACATCGTGGGAACTGAACCGGGACGGGTTTGACGTCACGGTGATTTCTGAGGGCATGGCGGGGGCGCTGATGAAGCAGACGCACATTGACGCCATCATCGTCGGGGCGGACCGCATTGCCCGAAACGGTGACACCGCCAATAAAATCGGGACCTACGGCCTATCCGTGCTGGCAAAGGTGCACAACGTGCCCCTTTATGTGGCCGCGCCCTGGAGCACCTTCGACCTGAACGCGGCCAGCGGGGAGGATATCCCCATCGAGGAGCGCGCAGAAGAGGAGATGCGCCTGCTCCCGGACGGGTCGCGGCTGCCGGAGTCCATCCAGGTGTGGAACCCGGCCTTTGATGTCACCCCTGCCGCGAACATCGCGGCCATCATCACGGAGCGCGGCGTGTTCCACCCGCCGTATGATTTCAAATAAAAAATAAGTTTTTTATTTTTGGAGGAAATATCATGGATAATTACAAAGTAGCGGATATGAGCCTGGCGGAGCATGGCCAGAAGAAGATCGACTGGGCGTGGCAGTATATGCCCTCGCTCCAGTTCTGTTACAAAAAGTACCGGGACGCCCAGCCGTTCAGGGGAGCGAACATCGCGGCGTGCCTGCATCTGGAGGCGAAGACGGCCAATCTGCTCATCACCCTGACGAAGCTTGGCGCAAATGTGGCCGCCTGCGGAAGCAATCCGCTCTCCACTCAGGACGATATCTGCGCCGCCCTGGCCCAGAAGGGCGTTCACGTCTACAGCCGCCGGGGGATGAGCACGGACGAGTATTTTGATTATGTCCACACGGTGCTGGGCTGCAGGCCCAACGTCATCATCGATGACGGGGCCGACCTCATCGCGACAGTTCACAAGGAGATGCCGGAGCTGATCCCCGGTATCCTGGGCGGCTCTGAGGAGACCACGTCCGGCGTCAAGCGCCTGCGGGCCATGGCGAACGACGGCGTGCTGAAGTTCCCCATGATCGCGGTGAACGACGCCCTGAGCAAGTATCTGTTCGACAACCGCTATGGCACGGGCCAGTCCGTTTGGGATGGATTCATCCGTACAACGAACATGGTGGTGGCGGGCAAGACGGTGGTCGTGGTGGGCTACGGCTGGTGTGGCCGCGGGGTGGCCATGCGGGCGGCGGGTCTGGGGGCCCACGTCATTGTGACGGAGATTGATCCCCACAAGGCGTGCGAGGCGCTGATGGACGGCTTCCGCGTCATGAGCATGGAGGAGGCCGCGCCGCTGGGCGACGTGTTCCTGACCCTGACGGGCAACATCCACGTTATCCGCCGCGAGCACATCGCGCGCATGAAGAACGGTGTCGTCCTCGGCAATGCGGGGCACTTCGACGTGGAGATCAGCAAGCCGGATCTTATGGCTCTGGCCGACCACACCGAGAAACTGCGTGACAACATCGACACCTACGTCATGAAGGACGGGCGGCGTGTGAATTTGCTGGGCGAGGGACGGCTGACGAACCTGGCCTGCGCGGACGGACATCCTATCGAGATTATGGACCTCAGCTTCTCGCTTCAGCTTGAGGCGGCGCTGCACGTCTACCAGCACAAAATGGACGGCATGGCGCCTGGGCTCTACCCTGTGCCGATGGAGACAGACCGGGCGGTGATGGAGGCGAAGCTGGCGGCCCTGGGCGTCCACATCGACACGATGACGGACGAACAGGTGCAGTACATGAAAAGCTGGCAGGAGTAAGGGAGCAGAATAATGGCGACGCTTTTTAAGGATGTTTTGATTCTTGATGGTGCCATGGAGAAGGCGTCCCGCGGGCATATCCTTGTTTCGAAGGGACGCATTGACTCAATCCTGAGCGCTGACCAGACGCCCCCCGCGGCGGACAAGATTGTCTCCGGGCACGGGCGCATGGCGGTGATCCCCGGCTTTGTCAACGCGCACACCCATGCGGCCATGACGCTGGTGCGCGGGCTGGGCGAGGAGGCCCCGCTGATGGAGTGGCTTCAGGAGAAGGTCTGGCCCGTGGAGGCAAAACTGACGGCAGACTACATCTACTGGGGCACGCTTTCAGCGATGCTGGAGATGCTGGCGGGCGGGACGACGTGCTTTGCTGATATGTACTTCGAGATGGACCGTGTGGCGGAGGCGGCGTCCGGTGCGGGGATGCGCGCGGCGCTGTGCCGTGGCATCACGGCGGATGCCAACGACCCTGGCAAGGTGGGGCGCTCCCTTCAGGAAAACCTGGAGCTGGCGGAGCGCTGGCATGGCCGGGAGGGTCTTATCACCGTGCAGCTTGGCCCCCACGCGCCCTACACCGTGCCCATGAACGACATGAAGAAGATTGCCGAGGCGGCCATTGACCGCGGACTGGGGATTCACCTCCACTTCCTTGAGACGGAGTGGGAGCTGAACTACCTCAGGGATGAGCTCAAAGCCACGCCGGAGAGCTATCTGAAGGACACAGGGCTGATCAACGTGCCCTACGCCGTCCTGGCTCACGCGGTGTGGCTGGACCCGAAGCTGGCGGACACCATGAGCTTTTCCAACATGACGCTGATCCACAACCCGTGCAGCAACCTCAAGCTGGGGAGCGGTGTCATGCCGCTGAACGACTGGCTGGAACGGGACGTGGCGGTCGCGCTGGGCACCGACGGTGCGTCCAGCAACAATCGGCTGGATATGTGGGAGGAGATGCGGACCACGGCGCTTCTGCACAAGGGCGTCAACAAAGACCCCCTGCGTGTCACGGCTCTGGAGGCTCTGCGCATGGCCACCTACGAGGGGGCGAGGGCCTTCGGTTTCGCCCGGAAGGGCATGATCCGCGAGGGCTGGATGGCCGACCTGGTGCTGGTGGACCTGGACACTCCGCACTACATCGGCGCGGATGAGGAGAACCTGGCGGCCTACATCGTTTACGCGGGGAGCTCCGCCGACGTGCGGGGCACGATGGTGAACGGCAAGTGGCTGTACCGCAGGGGAGACTATCCCACCCTGGACCGGGAGGAGATTGTTCAGCGCGCCCGCGAGGCTCGGAAAGCCATCACAAAATGAC
>JAIKZX010000049.1 GCA_024681935.1 Fretibacterium sp. | reverse complement strand
GAGCATGATGTCATCCTTTGATGGGGCTCCCTGCATGGGCAGCATGCTTTCCCACCATTCATTGACCTCCGGAGACTTAGAGAAGAAACGATGTCCCCCCATGTCCATGCGGTTGCCTTTGTAGTTGACGGTCCTGGAAATCCCGCCCAGAGAATCGGATTCCTCAAAAACAGTCACCTCATACTTACTGGATTTCGACAGCAGTTCATAGGCTGCTGTTAATCCTGCAGGACCGGCACCGATGATAAGTACTTTTTTCATTCCGGAACTTCCTCTCTTTTGTAGAATATAACTAAAATTAATGGGAGGATCAGGACTGTATAATAAAAGAACCTGGTGCAGTCACCATTTGACGTCAGAAGCAATGATGAGCCAAAGTTATAGGCAAGGAGCGGAAGAGCGAATAATATTTTCTTCAGGTCCTTCAGCTTGTTCAGCCTGCACCTGGATAAAATAGAAATAATAACTATTAAATCTGCAACACCATAAAACATGAAAATCTGGGGGAAAAAAACCTGCACAAAAACCCGTACCCCCAAAAAACAAAAGGAAAGGATACCAACGGATGACTTCTCTATTCCATACACAGTGGATGAATGTTCTATCCCATAACCGTTTTTTTCTATATATGGGCCAATATTAACCGGATGCGGATCTGTAACTGTGTATACCCCCTCTGTCAGCTTTACAAGGCTTGAGAGGCAAACCCCCGGTGAAGATTTTATGCATCTGAACATCATCGTGAGCACACTCTTTGCACCATATTCTTCGATAATATCTGTATCAGATTCTGGCCGGAGCTTGACAGCATTAAAATCCCCGGATCTATAGTGCCTTTCCCATATCTCTCTGGGGGCGATTTTATATGCAAATTCCAGGATATCTTCATCCAAAGCATAAGGTGTATATCTCACTGCCGCCCCAATCACCGTCATGGGTAATCCCAATGTCTCAACCTGACGGCGGCCAGGACTCTCAACCTGCAGCGTTGAGTATAACGGTCCTTTAACTGCAAAAAAAAGGGCAATAATGGCCAGAAGGACCGTCAGAAATTTTTTCCCGGGGATTTGAAAAAACAGGGCCAAAAGCAGCGGAGCTGTGAACAGAATGGCATTATGCCTGAATATTGTGGTAAATACAAATACTGCCACAAAAAAAACAAAATGAGAAAAACTGTTTAACCAATTTCCTCCAGACATGAGGATTTTGACAGAAAAAACCATCAACAGCAGTGCCCCGACGGCAAACGACACATCCTTCCATGGAATCACGGATATGCAAAGAAGCGGATTGCATAAAATGTATATCATTGAGCCTAAGACATAGTTCTTCCCGGCATATTGATAAATTGTTTGAAAACAGTAACCAAGCGCTGCTGAAAAGACCAAAACCTGAAAAAGAGAAACAGAGGCCGTACAGCCGCCAGTTATTGCAAGCGGTAGCCAGAAAGCAAATAACGTTTGGAGAACGGGATGCCAGTCATTGAAAGGCTGAGAGCCAATGGCCTGACCATATTGTTCTATGGAATCCTGAGTGAATCCGCCTGGATAATAAGCAACAAAATATATGAGAAGAACAGTCAAAGGGACCCCATATAAAATCAGACTCACTTTCCTGCCGGATTTTTGCTGAAACAGCCTTGTATCATCAATTTCCAGTCTGGAGAAGAAGTGAATAATAATTGGGGAAAAAAGGAAGGAAATAATCATCCACGACCCGGATCCGACATAAAAACGATCGAAATTATTATTCACTATTATTTGGCAAATGATAATAAAGGACAGATAAAAGGAGAGTAAAATGCAGTTTAATTTTCTTTCAGAGAAAATTCTGAAATAATTCAGATTATTCACTGCTATCCGCTCCTTCCGGTAAAGAAATACAGGACCTCCGAACGTCCGTCTCATAACCTTTCAGGGGCTCAACAAAAATGATGGAGCCCCTGATAATGGGAACAGATCAGGACTGGGGGGAGTACTCCCCGGGTTGTTCACTCCCCCCGGTTTTCTCCCGGAGCCAGGCTTCGAGAGGGTTCCCTCCGCGGATCAGTTTCCCGTCGGGCGATGTGAAGGCGTGGCGTGTGTAGCCCTCCGCGGCCAGCCGGCCGGAGGATGCCTGAAAAATCCGGCAGGCAAAGGTCACGCTCACCTTTGAAAGCTCGCTGACACGGGTTTCAATCTCTATCTCGTCGTCGTAAAACAGGGAGGACTTGTAGCGGCAGTGGGCCTCCACCACAGGAAGCAGAATGCCCTCCGCCTCCCACTCGGTGTAGCTCCGGCCATGGGCGCGGCAGAACTCCGTCCGCCCCATCTCAAACCAGTCCACGTACCGCCCATAGTAGGCGATGCCCATCTTGTCTGTCTCACCATAACGAACCCTCGTCCGGCAGATAAAACCTCGTTCCGTACTCTTCAAAGTGCCCTTCATGTCTCTCCGTTCCCTCCGTGTCCCCGCCCCGCAGATAAGCCGCTCAGGGCTTTTGCGTTATAATACAGGAAGAAACGCCGTCAGAAAACCCCCACGTCCTCAGACTGGGGATAAGAAGGGAGACGACGGGGAATGAAAAACACGGCAGGACTCCGGGTTCGCTGGAAGGGCATCGGGATGCTGGTGCTTCTGGCGTTTTTCTGCGCCGGAACGGGAGAAGGCGCCGCGTGGAATATTTCCGGCCCCTGGCTGGTTGAGGGGACTGGTTATGTGGACTGGAAGGGAATCCGCTCATCCCTTGAGCTGGATGGAAATATGACCATTTACACCGTCGAGAGCGGGGATATCTGGGCCATCACAAGCTATGACCTGACCCTTGAGCTCGACGCTACTGTTGCGGGCATTGGCGTGTGGGATGACCACCTTCAGGAGGTGTTTCATGACCACATTCCTCTTCTGGAAAGCCTGAACCCCTCTCTGGGCGATCCCTTCAGGCTGCCTGCGGTCACAACAAAGGACGGCCTGACCTACAGGATCACCTTTACGTCCGAGACGTCCGGGACGGTGGATATCTCTGGAGAGGATTCCAGACTGGGCAGCGTCAGCGGGCTTAAAATAGGCTCGGAGAGCGCCCTCTGGAAGAGCGGAACTCCAAAACCCGGCGTCAATGATGCCAGCAGCGGGTGTAATGCCGGCAAAAAGGGGCTGTTTTCCCTGGCGGCGGCAGCGCTGCTGATGATATATCGCGTTTTCAGGGGAGTTCGTGTAAAATAAGAATGTTAATCTGTCCTCAGAGGCAGGAGGGAATTCAGTGGCCGAGGCAGCGGGTTCAGTAAGTTCCATAAAGAAGACGATACAGAACTACTCCGACGTCGGCGTAGCTCTGCTGATGATTCTTGTCATCGTCATGATGGTCATCCCGCTTCCAACATGGCTTATCGATATCTTCCTGTCCTTCAACATCACACTGGGGGTCGTGACGCTGCTGGTGACGTTCTACGTCAAACGTGCGCTGGATCTTTCCATTTTTCCAACGCTCCTGCTGATTGCCACGCTGTTTCGGCTCTCCCTGAACGTTTCCACCACACGTCTTATTCTGCTGACGGGGAACCCCGGTCAGCTCATCGAGGCGTTTGGCAACTTCGTCGTCGGCGGAGATTACATCGTGGGCATTATCATGTTCCTTATCCTGGTCATCATCCAGATGATGGTCATCACCAAGGGCGCGGAGCGCGTATCGGAGGTCGCGGCCCGCTTCACCCTTGACGCCATGCCGGGCAAGCAGATGTCCATTGACGCCGACCTGAACTCCGGCACCATCGACGAGCAGGGCGCAAAGCAGCGACGCATGGAAATTCAAAAGGAGGCGGACTTCTATGGGGCCATGGACGGAGCCTCGAAGTTCGTCAAGGGGGACGCCATCGCGGGCCTCATCATCACCACGATAAACATCATCGGGGGGCTTTCGCTGGGGGTGTTCCGGCAGGGGCTGGACGTGGCAGCGGCAGCCCAGAAATACAGCCTGCTGACCGTCGGCGACGGTCTGGTGGGACAGATACCCTCTCTGCTCATGTCCACGGCCATGGGCGTCATCGTGACCCGAGCCGCCGCCTCCTCAGAGCTGGGGCCGGACCTCATCGCCGCGTTCACGAAGTACCCCCGTCCGCTCTATATCGGCTCAGGGATGCTCTTCTCCCTGGCCATCATTCCCGGTCTGCCGACGGTCCCCTTCATGTTCCTTGGGGCCCTGACAGGTCTGATGGGTTACTCCGTCAGCCGGGAAGCCGCTGTCCAGGCCATCACGGCTGAGGAACACGCCGCCGGGGGAGCCGGGCCGGGCCCGGGAGCGGCACCTGCCGCGCCGGCGGCCGCTCCCGGAGGGGCGCCGGGTG
>JAIKZX010000042.1 GCA_024681935.1 Fretibacterium sp. | reverse complement strand
TGGACACGGCCAGTTCCATCATGCTGCGCGATTCGCTGGACATCATCGTGAAGGCCCTGGACGAGCTGGATGCCGTGGTCATGGAGCTGGCGAAGAAGTGCCGTAATCTGCCCTGCATTGGCCGCACTCACGGCATCCACGCCGAGCCCATGTCCTTTGGGCTGAAGTTCCTGAACTGGCACGCGGAGCTGGAGCGGGACCGTGAGCGGCTGGCCCTGGCGCGGCAGCACGTCTCCAGCGGCAAGATATCCGGCGCGGTGGGGACCTACGCCATGTGCTCGCCCCAGATTGAGGCCCGCGTCTGTGAGCTGCTGAACCTGACCCCGGCGAAGGTGTCCAACCAGATCCTGCAGCGCGACCGCCACGCGGAGGTGCTGAACGCCCTGGCGCTCTTCGGCTGCGCGATGGAGCGCATGGCCCTTGAGCTTCGCCACCTCCAGAGGACGGAGGTGCGGGAGGCCTTTGAGCCCTTCGGTGTAGGGCAGAAGGGCTCCAGCGCCATGCCCCACAAGCGCAACCCCATCAAGTGCGAGCGTGTCTGCGGCATGGCGCGCCTGCTGCGGGGCTACGCCCTGACGGGGATGGAAAACGTGGCCCTGTGGCACGAGCGCGACATCAGCCATTCCTCCACCGAGCGCGTGATATGGCCCGACGCCTTCAACATCGCAGCCTTCATGACCCGCAGCATGACGAAGATACTGAAGGGGCTCACCGTGGACGAGGCCCAGGTCAGGATGAACATCGACGCCACCGGCGGTCTGGTGTACAGCCAGCGTGTGCTGACCTTCCTGCTGGACGAGCTGAACGTGTCCCGCGAGGACGCCTACGCCGTTGTGCAGGAGAACGCCATGCGCACGGCCCACGGCGAGGGGCACTTCCTGGATCTGCTGCTGGCCGACGAGAGGATAAAGAATCTTGTAGACCCCAAACAGATCGAGGCTCTCTTTGAGAACGACTTCTATCTGCGCTACGTTGATGACATCTTTGCCCGGTTCGAAACGGAAACGGAAGAGCGGCCGGCCTCCCACTGGGGAGTTCCTTCCGGGAATAAACAGTCGTGAACGAAAGGAGCCGGGACACCGCTTTGACAGCGTTGGAAACTGTCCCCCCGCGTCATAATCACAAATTCCTTGTAAAGGTCTGGGGCTGTCAGATGAACGTCTATGACAGCGACAGGCTGCGGACAGCGCTGACCCGCCGGGGCTCGCCGGGCGGGTGGGAGGAAGTTCCGCCGGAGAAGGAGGACGAGGCGGAGCTTGTCATCATCACGGGCTGCAGCGTCCGGGCCAAGGCCGAGCAGAAGGTCTGGAGCGAGCTGGGACGCTACGAGACGTCGTGGAAGAAGGACCGCCGTCCTGTCGTGGCGCTGACGGGCTGCGTGGCGCAGAGCCTGGGGAAGAGGGCGCTGTCCCGTTTCCCCTGGGTGCGTCTCGTGGCCGGGCCGCGGCATATTGGCCTGCTCCCTGATGGGCTGCGGCGCATCATGGATGACCCGGAGACGCGGCTGAATCTGCTGGATGAGGACCCGCGGACCTTCTTTGAACTCGACGAGGTGACGGTGCGACGGGAGAACCCATACCGGGCTTACGTCACCATCGCCTACGGCTGCGACAATTTCTGCTCCTACTGCATTGTGCCTTACGTGCGCGGGCGCTTCCTCTCCCGGCCCAGGGACGACATTCTGCGGGAGGTCCGGGCGCTGGTCGGGGATGGCGTGCGGGAGATTACGCTTCTGGGCCAGAACGTCAACAGCTACGGCAAGGATTTTGATGATGAAACCACTTTTGCCTCCCTGCTGCGGGAGGTGGCGCGGGTGGACGGGTTAGCCAGAGTGCGTTTCGTCACCTCGCTCCCCCAGGATTTCACGTCCGGCATCGTGGACGTGATGGCCTCGGAACCGGCGGTGTGTCCGTCGCTGAACCTCCCCATCCAGGCGGGCAGCGACCGGATTTTAAAATTGATGAACCGAAAGTACACTTATGCGGAGTACCTTGAAAAAGTCCGCATGACACGGGCGGCCTTGCCAGAGCTGGGGCTGACCACAGATTTGATCGTGGGCTTTCCCGGGGAGACAGAGGAGGACTTTGAGGCGTCGCTCAACGCTCTCCGCGAGATACGCTTTGACCTCGTGCACAGCGCGGCCTACTCCGAACGGGAGGGCACGCCGGCTGCCACGATGCCCGGCGCGCTGCCCCAGAACGTGAGATTGGAGCGGCTGACGCGCCTCAACGCGGTGCAGGACGCCATCACCCTCTCCATCAACGAGGGACTTGTGGGGAAAAAATACCCCGTCCTTGTGGACAGCTACGCGCCGAGGGGCCTTGCCCCAACAGGGGAGCGCCTGTTTCAGGGCCGGACGCCCACGGACAAGGTGGTCATCTTCCCGGCGGACGAGGGCCAGATGGGGCAGTTCGTCGAAGTGACAATCACGGCGGCGGAGTCCTGGTGCCTTCATGGGGAAATCGCGGGGTAAGCCGGCGGAGGCTGTGGCGCAAATCGAGCGCATCCCGCCCATGAAAAAAAGAATCAGCAGCGAAACGGCCGGCGTCCGGGGAGCAGAGGAGGCCATCCGTGCGCTCCATCGCTTTGGGCAGCACTTCCTTGTGGACCGAAACGTGCTGGCGGAGATTGTTGAGCGCTCTGCCGCGGGGCCGGGGGACACAGTGCTGGAGGTGGGGCCTGGTCAGGGGGTCCTGACCCGTGCGCTGCTGGAACGGGAAATAGACTGCCTGCACGCTGTGGAGCTGGATGAGCGGATGAAGCCGGGGCTTGAGGCGCTGGCCGCGTGGGAGCCGCGGCTGAAGCTCCATTGGGGCGACGCGCTGAGGCTGGATTACCCGGCAGAGCTGGTCCCCTTTCCCAGCAAGGTGGTTGCCAACATTCCATACAATATCACGACGCCCCTGATATGGCAGCTTCTTGCCTTTGCCCGACTCGGCCTGACTTATCACCTCTACATGGTGCAGAAGGAGGCGGCGGACCGTCTTGCCGCCCCGGCAGACACAAGGGAACGTTATCCTTTGGGGGTGACCCTCGAGGTGATGGGGGCCGTGGCGCGCGTCCGGAAGGTTCCGGCGTCGTGCTTCCGTCCTGCGCCCCGTGTGGAGTCCGCCTTGGTGGAGATTGTCATTCAAAGGCATCACGAGCTCACCTGCGACCCCCTGTGGAGCGAGCTGCTGCACCGTGCCTTTGCCCACCGCCGCAAGACCCTTTTGAACAACCTGAAGGGATTTCGCGGCCCTGAGGATTGGGCGGGCTTCCTTGCCGGGGCCGGGGTGGACCCGCGGGCCCGGGCCGAGGACCTTGAGGGGGACGTCTGGCTTGCGCTTTATCATGCGCTGAAAAAGCAGTTTAGGGCTGAGACCATGATGGGGAAAGGCTCCGCGACTTGTCGTATAGTATAATCAATGAGGGAGGTTTTACCTTAAAGGGAGGGATTGATAATGGCAACTCAAATTGCGGCAACGCCCATCCTCAGAGGTGAGGAAGCCATGATGGTAATACAGGAAGCCCAGCAGAAACCGGATGAGAAAACACAAAAGGCTTTTGCTATGTTAAAGTCTGAGTTTTCGAGGATGACCGGCAAAAAAGTCTTATGCGATGCTGTTTGAAAAATTAGCTGAACGGCATCTTGTAAAGACGGCTTCCTTCTCTTGCATAGAAACTGAGGGCAGGGTCAGTGCTTTGAATGCCAAACAACGCCGCCGAGTTTTGAAGCACTCAAGGGAAATGGAAGACTTCTTACGGAACGAGGCATTCAGTGAACAGGAACTTGGGACCAATACAACGCATCTCCTGATTGATGAACAAAATGGAGTTATTGTCGCCTACATATCGCTTTGTGCTGACGCAATTCCCCTTGAGCTGAAGGAACGTGAAGAAGAGGGGATGACTTACAGCACATCGCCGGCATTGAAGATTGCCCGTCTTGCTGTGGCTACAGATTATCATGGGAGAGGAATTGGAAAACAGCTCATTCGGTATGCTGCGTATGTGGCTCACGAAATGACCGAGAATTGTGGGATAGCTTTTTTGACGCTGGATTGTTATGAGCATAGAGTTTCGTTTTATGAACATTTAGGATTTAAACGCAACCAAATTCAGATAACGCAACGTAAATATGATTCACCTATTAGTATGAGGGCAAATCTAAACGCTTTGGCAAACAGACTGTTTGATTTGCAATGAACGCAAAATAGAGCTCTTTGATTTACAATCTAAGTGCAACAGTGTGGAGGTATATGGTCCCCAGCGTGTCCGGATTGGGCGGGCTTCCTTGCCGGGGTCGGAGTGGACCCGCGGGCCCGGGCCGAGGACCTTGAGGGGGACGTGTGGCTTGCGCTTTATCATGCGCTGAAAAGCGTCTCAGGGTTGTCCTCAAGACAATAAAGGGCACTCTCCCCCCGGAGGGGAAGGGCTAAAGGCTCACTTGCGTTCGCTCTGCTGGCCCTACCGCACCAGGCTCAGGACGTTTTGCGGAAGCTGATTTGCCTGGGCCAGCATACTGTTCCCCGCCTGGAGGATGATCTGGAGCCTGGAGAAGTGCATCATCTCCCTGGCCATGTCCGCGTCGCGGATTCGGCTCTCCGCCGCCGTCAGGTTCTCATCCTCCGTTGTCAGGTTGCTGATGGTGTGTTCCAGCCGGTTCTGGTACGCGCCCAGCCGGGCCCGCTGTGTCGATACGCGGTCAATGGCGCTGTCGATGACCGTGATGGAGCGGGTCGCGCGGTCACGGGTGGAGACGTCCACCCTGTCCAGCCCAAGGGCGTGGGCACTCATGTCCCCGATGTGTATCGCTAAGTCCTCACCCTCGTTGGCTCCCACCTGAAACACCGTCGTGTTGTCGCTCAGGTGCAGTGTCGTGGAATACGCCTTTGTCGTATAGGTAAAACGCTTCTGGGCGTCGTCCCACTCCGCCGTGATGCCCGCCATAATGTCGATCTCTGTGTCCACGTTGTCCGTGGGGATGTCAATGAGGAGGTTCCCCGTCACCTTGACCCCGCTCATGACGGCCCGGCCTGTGTGAGCGTCCCTGACGCTGACCGTGAACTGGTTTTCCGTGGCCTCCTGTATTGTATTGAGTCCCAGAGCGTTGAGGATTTCCTCGCTTCCGCTGAAGGACAGTTCCCCCGCCGCGCCGGGGATGAGCGAACGGAAGACGAAGGTCCCCGCGACGCTCTCGAGGCCGTTGGACGGCATGGGCACGCCCGGCGTCTTCTCGACGAAGGAGCAGAAGTTATCATCTCTGCCGGGGTCGTACTTCGCCTGGCCCAGACCGTTGGCAATGGCGTTGTTCAGCCTGGCCCGCGTCTCCTCCAGCGTATCGTTGGCATACAGCGTTACCCTGGCTGTCTTGCCGTCGCCCTGGGTGATGGTGAGGGTCTGCGGATCGTCCAGCAGAAAATTGCCCTGGCTGTCCCAGAAGGCACTGAGGTCGCGGAGCCTCACCTCGTCCGTCCCGATTTTGCCAACATAGGCTGCGGTGAAGCCTGCCAGCCTGTCGCTGTCGTGGATATTGCCAGTGAATGTGAAGGGAGGATTGGCTGGGACGCTTGTCACTGACGAGGTATAGTGCGGACTCCCTGTCGTGTCGATCGTGATTTCCTCCCCAAACGGTGACTCAATCATAAGGGTTTGGCCGCTCATAGAAATACTCACATTCTTCAGTGACCCGTCCTCAATTGCTGCCTGAAGCGCTGCATAAAGATGCTGGGCAAACAGATCATTATGAGAATCATTTTTACGCCAGTCACTACCTTCCCATCCCCATGCAGTATTATAGGTGAACTCTGAATCCCCGACTTTAATTTTAAAGGCTTCAGAGCCAGTAATTTCTGAGGAATTTCTGACGCCAATTTTCGTTGTCATCATCGTGGGTTGGTAGCGCGTCTCATCAAGGGTGAAGTTGTCGTTGGTGGTCACGACGACGTTGCCCTCGTAAACCGTGCCATTGTCGCTGTTCACGTAGAAGTTGCGGAAGGGCAGATCCTTGTTGGCCGCAGCCTCCGCGTTGAGGTTGTAAGTCAGCCGTTCGGAGACCGGAGCGCCCTTCACGTTGCCGCCGTTGTCCGTCCAGTTCTCCTCCCAGCGGTCCGGCCAGTCGGGGTCCTGAGTGGCCTCCACCGTTACAGACATATTTGCCGTCCTGTCGTCAATACCAGCACCTGTGACATTACAGACGAACTTACTGCCTATATCGAAGAAGGAGGAAATGACTCCCTCGTCCAGGGCCAGCGTGAAGTCCTCATCGTCCTCGCCCAAAAGACCGCCCAGCTTCACGGCGTTGGCAACGCCATCGCCCGTGAACAGGACGATATTGTCCCTGACGTAGTTCTCCATTCTGCCATCTGTAGTCAGTACGTTGGACGTGGCTTTGACGGTGACGGCGCCGTTAGCCGCCGACGTGACTTCAAACAGGATGCTGGCGTTGTTCTTTGCGCGGTCCGCATTCATGACCAACAGGTCCTCAACAACCTGGCGCTTCTGGGACCTCTGCGTGGGGATCCCCAGGACCTCCTTCAGCGCACCGCTCACCTCGATATGCCCCACCGAACTGGTGAGGGTAAGGTTGCCGAGGTCGTCAACGCCGGCCGTCACAAAACCTGAGAGCGTTATTCCCCGATATATTTTGCTGGAAGGGGCAATGAGCGAGGTTTCCTCCAGTTTTTTGTTGATGGTATCGGCCATCGCCCTGGCGGGGTCAACTGCGCCCGACATATTGGTGTCAATAACAATCGGAATGTCCTTCAGCAAAACATGAGGGTATCTATACCGAGGGTCAGGATCGGTAAGATTGGCGTTGGATTCGATCGGGTTACCCTCCGCGTCGGTCAGGGTAAGATAGAGGGTAAGATCATTTGAACCCGTATAGTCCGCCGCGTCGGGGATACCGCCGGTCAGCATTTCCGTAAAACCGGGGATATTATGATATTTTTCTGTAGGAGCCGGGTCCCACAACCCACCAACAGGTGGGGTGGAATAACCATAACCAAACCCGTTCTTTGACGTGCCCGTGAAGTCCAGTGTTCCGTCCATCGCTGTAAAAATTAGATGGTTGTAGCCAGGCTTGTTGGGGTTGCCTGTGCCGCCGGATACCCAGTCACAGGCAATTCCCACGGTAATTTTGCCACGGAGGTTGGGGTCAGCGTCAATTTTATCCTGAATCACAGCCTGCGCCAGGTAAATTGTGCTTGTGGCAGGGCCGCCGTCTAATTCCACAGTCGACGGTTCTCCCCCGTCTGTCGGAGTATAGAGCATTTGAAAGTGGCGGTTTGTAGCTGATGGAGTGTTTGCCCTGCCTGCGAAATAAACAATGGCTTCTGCTTTCTCAGGGCCAAAACCATAGCTCCCCACGATCTTCGCACCGGCCTTTGCAGGCTTTTCCGCCTTTATCGTGTAGTCCCCGGCTGGGACGTTGTCCACTCGCACGGCAGTGATGCCGTCCGTCGTGTTCGTCCGGACGTCCGTGATGACGTTGGGGTGTTTGATGATCATGATTTCACTCTTCTGAACCTGCCCCTGTCCCGCCGTGGCCTGAATGTCGAGGTTGTAGTTGCCCTCGGCGGAGGATTTCTGGCCAAAGGAATCGATTGTGCGGAGCCCGCCCTTGATGACGGCCTTCGTCTCCGGCCTGTCGCTGCTCCAGAGCGCGGCCGCGTCGCCGTTGAGGAGTTTCTTCCTGTTGAACTGCGTCGCGTTGGCGATATGGTTGATCTCCTCCCGCAGTTCGCCCATCTCAAGCTGAATGGCCGCGCGGTCCCCCTGGGTCAGGGTGTCGTTGGCCGCCTGAACGGACAGTTCGCGCATACGCTGGAGGACACTGTGAGTTTCGGAGAGCGCCCCCCCGGCGGTCTGAATCAGGCTGATGCCGTCCTGGCTGTTCTGGATGGCCTGGGCCAGGCCGCGGGTCTGGGCCCTCATCTTCTCGCTGATGGCAAGGCCCGCCGCGTCGTCCGACGCGCTGTTGATGCGCAGGCCGGAGGAGAGCTTTTTGATGGACTTCTCCAACGCGCCGCCGGTCTTTTTGACGGAGGCATACGTAAAGAGGGAGGCTAAGTTGTGGGCGACATTCATCATGACGTCCTTGCTCCCGTGGTGTCGTGGGGAATGTGAGAAGCATAACTGTCTTGAAGGCCGCAGAAGTTCATCTTCCTGATTCTGCTTTTTAGCAAAGCCATTTTGCTTCCCATTTTCATCACCTTGCGACGTCAAATCATACTTCTATTTAGTTATCGGACGGTGAAGAGGCGGAATAAAGGGGTGTGAAATATCCGCGATTTCATGAACTCGCGTGTCACACCCCTGTGGAGCGAGCTGCTGCACCGCGCCTTTGCCCACCGCCGCAAGACCCTTTTGAACAACCTGAAGGGATTTCGCGGCCCTGAGGATTGGGCGGGCTTCCTTGCCGGGGCCGGGGTGGACCCGCGGGCCCGGGCCGAGGACCTTGAGGGGACGTGTGGCTTGCGCTTTATCATGCGCTGATAAAACAGTTTGAGGCTGTCACATTGACGACGGGTGAGCGCGTGACAGAGTGACGGCGCAGGAAATGGCCTGAGAGCGAGTAAAAACTTTTGCCCCCCATAGCTTAATTCGATTGACAACACGAAAAAAATATACTATCTTTTTCCCATGTTATGGTGATTATGCTTTGCTTTCAAAATAATATTTAGGAGGATGAACACATTGAAGAAGATTCTGCTGGCTTTGTTGGTTCTGTCACTCTGCGTTTCCTGCGCCAGTGCGGAGCGCGTTCTGCGTTGGAATGAGGTGAACGGGGAGACCTATGGCGCCACGGTGGCGGCCCACGCCTTTGCGGAAAAGCTGGAGAAGGTGTCCGGCGGCGCACTGAAAATTGAGCTGTACACGAACGGGACCCTCGGCTCTGAGGCGGAGTCCATGCAGGGCATCCAGATGGGCACACTGGATATCTTCCGCGGAAACGCCTCCTCCCTGCCAAACTACGGCGCAAAGGTCATCGGCGCCACGGGGCTGCCCTATGTCTTCAAGGATATGGCTCAGTTTCAGGCTGTGGCCGTCAGCCCTCTGGGCGACGAACTGCTTCAGAGCGTGGCGGACGCCAATTGCGGCTACATCGCGCTGGGCTGGCTGGTGGAGGGGCCCAGGAGCCTGTTCATCACTCCCGACGTCTACAAGAAGCTGGGTGAGCCCAAGTCCTTCTCCTTTGACATGATGTCCGGCCTGAAGATTCGCGTTCCGGAGACCGACCTGATGGTCAACACCATGAAGGCACTGAACGCCTCCGCCACCCCCATCGCCTACGCGGAGCTCTACACGTCCCTTCAGTCCGGTGTGGTGGACGGCGCGGAGAACGGCGTCACCTCCTACATGGACAACTCCTTTAACGAAGTGGCCCCCTTCTTCATCACCGATGCGCACACCTTCGGCTGCGGCGTGATTCTGGTGTCCTCCGATACGTGGAATTCCCTGAGCAAGGAGGAGCAGGGCTGGATGAAGGAAGCGGCGCTCGTAGCCCGCACTGCCTGTTACGAGTACAATCAGAAGCAGGAGAAGGCCTGCTTTGACAGTTTTGGAGCGAAGGGCATCATGCTGCTGCCGGTGAGCGACATCGAGAAGTGGCAGAAGGCCTGCGCTCCGCTGTACGCCCAGCAGAGTGAGGAGATCCAGAAGATTATTGCCAGGATACAGGGCGGGGATTATTAATCCTCTGCGGGCTGCATAGATTTTTATTTCGCTGAGAAAACTCCACGCTGTGACCGTTATGCAGCGTGGAGTTTTTTTGAAAGGAGCATATCCTGGTGGCATTTCGATTGGTCTGGAAAAAAGTGGACGCTGCGGTTTTCAGCCTCGTGAAATATGTCTGCGTGGCGATTTTGGCTGCCCTGGTGGCGGTGGTGTTTTCCATCTTCTTTGGCCGCTATGTCCTCAGCCGTTCTCCCATCTGGGGCGAGCCGTTTTCTCTGCTCTGCCTGGTTTGGATAAGCCTTTTGGGGTCGGCTCTGGCGGTTCGGAACGACGAGCATCTCAGGGTGACGATGTTCGATGAAAAACTGGGGAAGAGGGGGCTGTTGAGCACGGATATTCTCAGCACGGTGTGTATCGTCGTTTTCTCCCTGTTCCTGATTTATTACGGCAGCGCCCTGACGCGCAAAGGCTCAATAAACAACATGGCCGGGATCAACGTGCCCTATTCCGTGATGTATATTTCCATGCCGGTGACGGGCGTGCTGAACCTGTTTGGCGTTGTCGGCAGATGGATGGAGAGGGGGGAGACGAAATGACGGCTGCGTCAGTTGCGACTATTATCCTTATAGGCGTCTTTTTGCTGCTGATTTTTCTTCGCGTGCCGGTTGTCTATGCTATCGGTATTGCCTCCCTCATCGATTTCTTTTATCTGGGCATCAACCCCATGCAGATGGCACTGAAGTTCGTCAGCAACCTGAACTCTTATACGCTGCTGGCGGTGCCTTTCTTCATCCTGATGGGAGAGCTGATGAGCGCCGGCGGCATCACGGACACTCTGATTGAGTTCTCCCGCCAGCTTGTCGGCTGGTTCACGGGAGGCGCCGCGATGGTGAACGTGGCCGCGTCCTTCTTCTTTGGCGGAATCTCCGGCTCCTCCTCTGCGGACTGTGCCTCCCTGGGGCCCATCGAAATCAAAATGATGGAGGAACAGGGGTACGACCGGGAGTTTGCCACCTGCCTGACCATGGCCAGCTCGGTGGAGGGCATTCTGGTCCCTCCGTCGCAGAACATGGTTATCTACACCCTGGCGGCAGCGGGCGTGACACAGGTTTCCATCGGACAGCTCTTTGTGGCTGGCTATATGCCAGGCGCGGTGCTGTCGCTGGTGCTGATGATCTACTCCTATTACTACGCAAAGAAAATGAACATTCCCACCCTTGGCCGCTTCAGTCCCCTGGCAACGCTAAAGGCGCTGGGCAGGGCAATCTGGGGTATGATGGCTGTGCTGATTGTGGTGGTGGGCGTCATCGCCGGCCTGTTCACCACGACGGAATCCGCGGCCTGCGCCGTGGTCTGGTCCCTTGTGGTGGGGCTGTTTATCTACAAGGGCTTCGGTATCCGTGATATTCCCAATATCTTTATCAGCGTGGTGCGGACCCTGGGAAAGGTACTGATTCTCCTTGGGGTGTCCGGCGCGTTCACCTATCTGCTGACCTACCTGAAGATTCCTGGCCGGGTGGCGGCTCTGCTCTTCTCCATTACGAGCAATAAGATACTGATTCTCCTCATGCTGAACATCCTCATGCTGATTTTGGGCTGCCTGATTGAGATGGCCTGCCTGATCCTGATGCTGACCCCGGTCATCCTGCCGATCTGGGTTCAGATGGGGCTTTCGCCCATTCACCTTGGCGTTGTCATGGTGCTGAATCTGGGCATTGGTCTTCTGACGCCGCCGGTGGGTTCCACGCTGTTCATCGGCTCGGCTATTTCCAACATTAAAATAGAGACCCTGGCCAGGAGGATGATTCCCTTCTATCTGACCATGGCTGTCGCCCTGCTGATTATGACGTATTTCCCGGAGAGCTTTATGTGGCTCCCGGATCTGATGTTCAAATAAGAGGACAGGAGGAAAACATTGATGGCCCTTTGGCAGAACGATGATGAAATGTTTGCCCTGATGAAGGAGCGCCTTTATACGCCTGTTGTGGGGGATATCCTGGATCAGATGGGATACCGGCATCAGTTTTTGCCGGCCTCTGTCCGCCCCCTGGTGTCTCAGGTGCCCATGAGTTTCTACGTCAGGGACGGACAGCCTGACAACCGGCTCAAGGTCGCAGGCTTTGCCTGCCCCGTGCTGGAGAACGACGTTTACGGTGAGCCCAAAAAGCCCTTTGGCTTCATGACGGAGGCCCTGGATCAGCTGAAGCCCAACGAGGTTTATATCGCCACAGGCGCTCATCACAGCGCGCTGTGGGGCGAGCTGCTGACCGCCAGCGCCAAAGCCCGGGGCGCTGTGGGCGCGGTGCTGGACGGCTACACCCGTGACACGCCTCAGGTGCTGGAACAAAATTTCCCGGTTTTCTGCACGGGGACCTGGGCTCAGGACTCCTCGGTCCGGACCTATGTCTTTGATTACCGCTGCGACATTGAGATCGGTCAGGTCACGGTGCATAACGGAGATATTGTCTTTGGCGACGTGGACGGAGTGCTGGTGATCCCCAGGGAGATTATGGAGGAAGTTGTCAATCAGGCTCTTGTCAAGGCCGGCAAGGAGAAGACCATGCGGAAGGCCGTGGAGGGCGGGATGCTGGTCACAGAGGCGTTTGCAAAGTTTGGCGTACTCTGATTAACGCTCAGGGGGAAAGAACCCCCTGAAACCCCTATGCGGGAATGAGGAGATAATGATGAAATTCACAGAGGCACAGGACCGGGAGTTTGATATCAAAAAGTGGTACGACCTGTCCGGACAGGTGGCGGTCGTGACGGGCGGCGCCTCCGGCCTGGGGCTGGCTATCACCCGCTGTCTGGCCAGCGCCGGGGCGAAGGTCTGCGTGGCCAGCCGGGGAAAGACGGAGAACGCCGAGGAAGCGCTCCGCCCCCTGGGGGACGCGGCGGTTTTTTATTCTTATGACGTGATGGAAACGGAGAAAGCCGATGCCCTGATCGGGCAGGTTGTCCGCGACCAGGGCCGGATTGATATTCTGGTGAACAACGCGGGGAATCACTGCAAAAAGTTCATCTGGGACATGACCGTGGAGGATTTTAAACGGGTGCTGGACGTCCATCTGGCCGGTTCCTTCGCGTTGACCAAAGCGGCGGTGCCCTTCATGAAAAAGCAGGGGAGGGGCCGTATCCTGTTCCAGGCCAGCATGACCAGCTACATTGGTCAGCCTATGGTGGCCGGCTATTCCGCGGCCAAAGCCGGCATGCTGGGCCTGATCCACACGCTGACGGCGGAGCTGGCGGAGTTCGGCATCACGGTGAACGCGATCGCTCCGGGCTGGATTGACACGCCCATGTTCCATCAGGCAACGGACAACGATCCGCCCCGGCTTGCGAAGATTATGGGCCGCATCCCTGCCAGATCAGTGGGTGACCCGATGGATGTGGGCATGGCGGCGGCGTTCCTGTGCAGCGACGCGGCGCGTTACATCAGCGGAAGCTGCATCCCCGTGGATGGAGGGGCCCTGATCGGCTTTTAACGGATATGAATCATAAATTTGACGAAAACCTGTATTTGACCAACGAAACCGGCCGGCATCTGTACCACGATTACGCGGAGCATTTGCCCATCATTGATTATCATTGCCACCTGAACCCCAAAGAAATCGCCGAGGACCGGGAGTTTGAGGATTTGGGGGAAATGTGGCTCAGCGGCGACCATTATAAGTGGCGCTGTATGCGGACCTTTGGCATTGAGGAAAAGTATATCACCGGGGATGCGTCCTACCATGAAAAGTACAGGGCCTTTGCCGCCATCCTGCCGAAGCTGGCTGGCAATCCCATCTACATTTGGTGTGCGCTGGAGCTGAAACGGTATTTTGACATTGACGAACCCATTGGGCCGGAGAATGCGGAGGCAATCTATGCGCGTACAAAAGCGCTGATCCGGGAAAAACACATGACACGCCGCTGGTGCATGGCTCACTCCCATGTGCGCCTCGTCTCCACCACGGAGGATCCGACTGACGATCTGCGCTTCCACCGGCAGATTGCGGAAAGCGGGTGCGGGACGCGGGTGATAACGGCATTTCGTCCCGATAAGGCCATGTTTATTGAGAAACCGGGCTTTGCGGAGTATGTCAAAAAGTTGTCGGAGGTTGCCGGTATGCCCATCGCCTCCTTCCCGGAGCTGATTCAGGCTTTGGAGCGCCGGCTGCAGTATTTCCGGCAGACCACCGGAACGACGGTCAGCGACGACGGCATTCCCTTCTTTGCATGGGAACCCTTTACGGAAGAGGAAGCGGACGCCGTATTTCAGAAGGGATTCAACGGAACACCGCTGACGGACAGGGAAGAAAACCTGTACCGAAGCGCATTCCTGTTCCACATGGGGAGGCTCTATCACAGGAACAGCTATGTCATGCAGCTCCATATCGGGACCTATCTGGATGCGAACACCACCCGCGTTGCCCGCATCGGGCAGTCCACCGGCTTTGACTGCTGCGACGATGCCACCGCCGTAATCAGCGTGGGAAAGCTGCTGGATGCCCTGACGGCGGCGGAGGAACTGCCTAAGACTATCCTGTACCCGTTGGACGGGACAAAAATTGAGGCCTGGGCCATTCTGGCGGCGGGCTTCTGCGACGCGGCAGGGCCGGGGCTGAGCCCCAGCGGGACAAGGGGGAAGGTCCAGCTCGGCGCTCCCTGGTGGTTCAACGACACGGCCTACGGCATTCGGCGCCAGTTTGAGTCCTGCGCGCCGCTGTATCCCCTGTCCCTGTCCGTGGGGATGCTGACGGACAGCCGCAGCTTCATCAGCTACCCCCGCCACGAGCTCTATCGCCGCGTATTGTGCGATTATTTGGGTGAGCTGGTGGAAAAGGGAGAGTACTTCTCCGGTGAGGAAAACCTCAGGGAGATTATCGAGGATATCTGCGTCCGCAACGTCAACGAGTTCTTTGGGTTCGGCATAAAACTGTAGCGGCTTTTGTGGAATACGGAGAGCGGGCTCATATCATCTGCCCGCTCTCCGTTTAACTTTATGGACTCTGTGTATGCCGCTCAGGTATGGGCGAGGCGTTCAAGGGGAGTTGAGCGCAGCAGCCTTTTCTCTACTTCTCGTACAGCAGCCCCTCCGCACAGCGGGCAGCCAGAGCGAAGAGGGCTTCATTTTTTTTAAGGGATTCGTCTTTCTCGAAAGCGCGGGCGACGGATTCTCCATCCCGGGCTGCGGTCCGCAGCAGCAGGCCCAGCTCCTTTCCGGTGAAGGATGGCCTTGACCCCTGCGTGTTCTGGCCGCAGTCTGCGCAGAGCAGTCCGTCCTCGGTCCACATAACCCTGTCAGGTACGTCAGGTACGCGGCCGCAGCGGGCGCAGCGGTTCAGGTCGGGCGCGAGGCCCCAATCCTCCAGCCAGCGCCACAGGAACCGCCACTCCGCTGCCGCCGGGGGAACGGAGGGGGCGGACAGGAGGCGCATATTCCAATAGAGGTTTGCCAGCAGGGTATCCGCGGGGTAGTCAGAGGGAAGAAAACGTTTTATGAGGCGGGCCCACCGCACCGCCATATAGAGGGCCCGGGGCCGTTTTCTGAGCGGGAGCATGTCATCCGCGATGTCCACACCGCTCAGGCAGATTCCGCCGGCGCGGCCTTTATGCAGCTGGAAAGTCCCCCATACGAAGGGCTCCGTGCCGCCGCCGAAGCGGACGTGCCCGCTTTCCGCCCCCGGGGCCGAGGCCCGCAGCAGTCCCTCCCCCTTGAGGAAGAGCGTCAGCCACAGCCCGGATTCCCCCATCCGCGTGCGGGCCAGGACCACGCCTGACGCGGCCATGAGCCCCTGACGCGGCATCACTGCATCCCATACCCCAGGCGGCGCAGCACAAGGTCCGTCTGCCGCCAGTGGGGCGAGACCTTCACCCACAGGTCAAGATAAACCGGAAGGCCCGTAAGGTCCTCAAGCTCCGCCCGTGCGCTCCGCCCAATCCGCTTTATCATCTTTCCGCCGGAGCCGATGACAATGGCCTTTTGTCCCTCCGTCTCCACCACTAAGGAGGCGCGGATGTAGAGGCGCTTCCTGTCCGGGTACTCCTCCGGGCTCTTGTACTCGTCAATCTCGACCGCCGTACAGTGGGGAATCTCGTCCCGCAGCAGGGACAACACCTTGCCGCGAATCGCCTCGGCGGCCATGAAGCGCTCCGTTGAGTCCATCAGCACGTCGGGGTCGTACCACGGCGTGCCCTCCGGCAGCAGGGTCAGGAGCAGATCAATGAGGGCATCCAGCCCCCGCCCCAGTTTTGCTGAGACGGCAACCTGTCCCGCGAAAGGCCGGAGCTCACCGTAGAGCCGGAACGCTCCCGCGGGGTCCCCAGCGTCCGCCTTGTTTGCCACAAGGATGACGGGGACCTTCACCTCGCTCAGGACGCGCGCAGCCTCCAGATCCTCCGGGGCGAGCTTTTTATCCCCCGCCTCCACCAGCCAGCAGACGGCATCCGCGTCGTTCAGCGCCTCCGCGGCGGAGCCCACGAGAAACTGTCCCAGCTTGTCCTTTTCTCTGGGAAGGTAAAGACCCGGCGTGTCGGTGAAGACAATCTGCGCGCGGTCGTCGTTGTAAATGCATCGAACCGCGTTGCGCGTCGTCTGAGGCTTGGGAGAGACGATGGCCACCCTGGCCTTCAGCAGTGCGTTGACCAGGGATGACTTGCCCACGTTGGGCCGTCCCATCAGCGCGACGGCCCCGCACTTAAACCCGGACACGGTCACGCCTCCAACCCAAAGGAATGGGGCAGAAGCTCCTGCATCCCCAGGATTTCAGGCCCCTGAGCCGAGGCCAGCACCACAATCAGATTGGGATTGAATTCCATCAGCACCTGGCGGCACGCGCCGCAGGGCGGGCAGGGCACGGTGAAATAATCGTCCCGGTCCTCGCGGGAGCCCACCACCGCGACGGCCAGAGGATTTCGCAGCCCGCGCGCTGCCATGACAGCCACCGCGCTGCGCTCGGCGCACAGGGAGAGTCCGTAGGAGGCATTTTCCACGTTGCAGCCCTTCACGATGGTTCCATCCGCAAAGAGCAGCGCGGAGCCCACGTGAAAGCGGGAGTAGGGGGCATAGGCCAGGTCCGCCGCCTCACGGGCCCGCTTCAGCAACTCCTCCGGCGTCCCGGCAGCCGCCGGCCACCGGAACGTACTATTAACTGTCGCCATCGATATCCGCCTTTCTGCGGCTCAGGCTCAGGACCTTCACGCGGTGCTCCTCCAGATCCACGACCTTTATCTTCCAGTCGCAGTATGTAAACACATCGCCCTCTCTGGGGAAGCTGCCGGACAGAAGCAGGGTCAGGCCGCCCAGGGTCTCCGCGTCCTCGGACACGAAATTGCTGCCCAGGGCCTCGCTCAGATCCTCCAGGCTTGTCCCGCCCTGCACGAGGTAGGAGCCGTCGTCCATCTTCTGGATATCCGGGGCCTCCTGGTCGTACTCGTCCTGAATTTCACCGACAATCTGCTCTAAGATGTCCTCCATGGTGACGAGCCCGGCTACGCCGCCGTACTCGTCCACGGCGATGGCGATGTGGATGTGGTCGTGCCTCATGACGCTCAGGAGCTCCGCCGTGCGTATCGTCTCCGGCACGAAGATGGGCTTGCGAAGGAGCTGCCCCACCGGGCGCTGAAGGTCCGCCTCCAGCAGGCCCTTCAGCGTGTCCTTCACATAGAGGATGCCCACGATGTTGTCCAGGCTCTCCTCATAGACGGGGATGCGGGAATGCCCGTGTTCGATAAAAATCTTTACGGCCTCGTCCAGGGTATCGCTGGTCTCCAGGGTCAGCATATCCATGCGGGGCACCATGATCTCGTGGACACGGGTCTCATCGAAGTCGATAATGCCGTCAATCATCCGGCGCTCCGCCGCCTCCAGCGCGCCGCTCTCCTCGCCGATCTTGACCACTTGCTCAATCTCATCCCGGGTGACGAAGACCTGCTGGGAACCAAGGTCCATGTGGAGAAGCAGACCAATGAGCCGGACGCAGTGTTTCATCAACCACACAAAGGGCTTGAGCAGAAAGGCCAGGGCCCGCAGTGCCGGTGAGGTGAACATCACCACTTTCTCGGCGTAGACCATCGCAGCGTTCTTGGGCAGAATCTCCCCGAAGATGACGATGAGCACCGTCATGATGGGGACAACCCACACCAGCACCCGCGGCCCGAAGATCTGGAGAGCGATGCTCGACGCCAGGGCGCTGGCCGCGATGTTCACCACATTGTTGGCGATGAGGCAGACCATCAGCGCCTCCTGCACGTCGTCAATGAGCCACTGGAGCGTGGAGCCCAGGAACGGCCTCCGTTCCTTGAGGAGCAGGAGTTTCCCCTTGCCCGTCGTCGTGATGGCTGTCTCCGCGCCGCTGAAGAACGCCGAGAGAAGGAAAAGAAGGAGGAACCACAGCCCGTTCTCCAGCATCATATCAAAAGAATAGCCCGCCATCTACCGCGCCTCCGACAGACAGGAAGTCTTAGTGCCGGCGGAGGCGCAGGGATGCGCCGTATTTCCGCCGGCCGACAGACAGGAAGTCTTAGTGCCGGCGGAGGCGCAAGGATGCGCCGTATTTCCTCCGGCCGACAGACAGGAAATCTTATCCTTTTCATCGGCCGCGAGGGCCGCGAGCAGACGGGCTTTGAGGGCGTCCTGGCGGGCCCACATGGCCTTTTGACGCTCCTCTGTGTCATGGTCCCAGCCCAAAAGGTGAAGAAAAGAGTGGGCCAGCATGAGGCACATCGCCTCGTCCGGCGGCAGCTCAGGATGGAGCCGCGCCGTCTCCTCCGGGCAAATCACGACATCGCCCAGGGGCAGCACCGGCATTGAGAGATCCAGGGAAAACTTTTCTCCTGAGGGAGTTTGCTCTTCCTCGCACATCGGAAAGGACAGCACATCCGTCGCCTCATCGCAGTCCCGGTATTCCCGGTTGATGCGGCGAATCTCCTCCGGCGTCATCAGTGAGACGGAAACCTCCGCCAGCTCACAGCGGGCCGCGTCAGGATAAAGCTCCAGCAGCTCCCGCTCCAGAACGGGCTCAAGGGCACTGGTTATCGGGACAGGACTTTGCGGCTCGCCTTCATCTGAGGCGTCTACATTCAAAACTAACTTCAACGAAAACCCTCCAAAAAATATTTTCCAGATTTATTTTTTTATTTTTTCTCAATCTTCTTGACCCGGCGCGTGTGATACATGGACAGCAGCACCGAGAGCAGGGCTGACTTGATGGCTTCAAAGTCCTTCTGGGTGAAGTCCACCTCGGTGAACTGCCCTTCTCCCGCCTTGCTGTTGATGACCTGCTCAATGACCTGCTGCAGCGCCAGGATGTATTGGCTGCGGCCCCGGTTGGGATGAGGCTGAGTGGTGTCCGCGGGCTCGTCGCCGGACTCCACTAACTCCTGTCCAAGGTTCAGGCTGCGGACGGCCGCCTCCATGGAGTCCGCAATCATCAGCAGGGCTGTCTCGCGGGACCGGGGCTTGGGCCCGGGATAGCAGAAGTCCTGCCATTCCACCTTTTCACCCATCGCCAGCGCCTTATTGTAAAAATAGCGCACACAGGTGGTTCCGTGGTGTTCGGCGATGAAGTCACGGATGCGGCGGGGCAGCTTCGCGTCCCACGCGAGCTGGAGCCCCTCGTTGACGTGGGAGATAATGGTGATGGCAGAAAGTGCGGGCGGCATTTCATCGTGGGTGTTCAGCCCGCCTCCCTGATTTTCCACAAAGAACTGCGGACGGCGAAGCTTGCCGATATCATGATAATACGCTCCCGCCTTCATCAGGTTCACGTCCATCCCCAGTTCCATCGCGACGGCCTCCACCAGCGTGGCGATGGTGAGGCAGTGCTGATAGGTCCCCGGAGCCTCATGCTGGAGCGTGCGCAGCAGGGGGCTTGATGGGTGGCTGAGCTCCCGCAGACGAAGGACGGAGAGCACTCCGAGGGGCTCCTCCACAAGGGGAAGCAGCATCAGGATGACATGGGTCCCCAGGAACTCCATAAGGACGTAGCTGCCGCAGTCCAGCCAGAACTCCGCTGAGCCCCAGACCAGCGGCATCTCCTGAAGCCACTGCAGAAGCACGCGGACCACGGCCAGATGGAGCGTCAGCAAAAAGGCCCTGTGTGCAACCTGCCTTCGGGAGTCGAGCCGGCAAAGACGATAAAAACCCAGGGTCGAAGCGAAGACCGCCATCCCCATCAGCAGAAGGATATCGGATATCGCGAAGCCCGTTATGAGGAAGGCTCCTGACACGGTCCCCACCAGCGCGGCCCCAAAGGCGAGGGCACCGTGCAGGCAGAGACAGGCGATGAGCACGGCAGGCAGCAGCCCCGCCCCGGGGATGTGGAGATGAGCGGCTGTCAATGCCCCAATCCACGCGACGGCGATAATCGTTACGATGCACCTCCAGGGAGGTGACGTGCTCCGGCTGCCCAGGCCAAGGATACTGAACCAGAGAGGCAGCAGCAGCATAAGGATGAAGACGGCACAGAGCTGAGTGAGGGGGAAGACGTCCTCCGTATAGCCCTGAAGACGCAGCAGGGCGGCCTGCTGGGGCGTGACGTTTTCCCCCCGGCTGATAATGACGTCCCCCAGCTCGAAGCGGCGCTCGATGGAGGGGATATTCTTCATTGCCGCCTGCTTCATGTTGTCGGTCAGCTCCGGGTCGGTGCGCAGATTCAGATTCCCCAGCTTGGCCAGAATCTGATAGATCAGGTTTGCCTCCTCCACAGAGGGGACCCGTTTGTTGATCTCTTCCCACAGCAGGATTGTCTCCGTCGAGCTGTCCGTCAGCATCTTCTCGGCCTCCAGACGGTCGATGTAGGCGTTCCCCACCTCGGAGGTCAGGGTCAGCAGGCGTGCCCGATCCGCCGGAGCCATCCGGGCGATGGCGTCCAGCAGGGCCTTCGGCACGTAGGGCAAAAGAGACTGCGCCTGCGCGTCATCCGTTACGAGATTGAGGGACTCCAGCCGTCTCTGGAGCCGTGCCTTTGCCGACAGATCGCGCACGGTGACGCCCACGATGCTTTCGTTGGCCATTTCCTTCAGCACTTCTTTTGCGGAGAGGTCCTCATAGCTCATGGGCGCGACCACCCGATAGGTCTGGGGGGCAGGCTCTCCGACGGCGAAGCTGTACTGGTGTCCGCTCAGAATGCTCCACTGGAGCAGCACGATGGAAAACCCCACGGCCAGCAGGACGAGGAGGGGTAAAATATACGACGAAACGGCGGGCAGGGGACTGAGGCCTAGCCAGCGGAACTGAAGAGACTCTTTCATCGCTTTGCTTCCCCGCCCGGGGTTTTCCCTGCAGATTGGGCCTCTTCGTAACGCTCGTAGGCCCGGACAATCTTCTGGACGATTTCATGGCGGACGACGTCCGCGTCCGTCAGGTCGAAGAAGCCGATGCCTTCAATCCCCTGAAGGATGACACGCACGCTTTGCAGGCCCGAGGGACAGCCTCTCGGGAGGTCCGTCTGAGTGATGTCCCCCGTGACCACGGCCTTGGAGCCAAAACCCAGGCGTGTGAGGAACATCTTCATCTGCGGGGGGGTCGTGTTCTGCGCTTCATCCAGGATGATGAAGCTGTCGTTGAGCGTCCGGCCGCGCATATAGGCCAGAGGGACAATCTCAATGATGCCCTTTTCCACATAACGGGCAAAACGCTCCGGGGAGAGGAGCTCATAGAACGCGTCATAGAGAGGGCGGACGTAGGGCTCCACCTTTTCCCGCAGGTCACCGGGAAGATACCCCAGGCTTTCCCCGGCCTCAACGGCCGGACGAACCAGAACGACGCGGCTCACCTGGCCGTTCTTGAGCATAGAGACGGCCTCACACACCGCCAGATATGTCTTTCCCGTCCCGGCGGGCCCCACGGCGAAGAGGATATCGTTCTGGCGTATTGCCCGGATATAGGCCCTCTGTCCCGCCGTCTTGGCGCGGATAGGCTTGCCCCGCGCCGTGGTGCAGATGACCTCGGAGTAGAGCGCATCCAGTTTCAGCTCCCGCCCCTCAGCCAGCGCGTCCATGGCACGCCGCACATCGGCGGCCAGGACCTCGTGCCCCCGCGCCGCCACCGAGGCCAGCTCCCTCAACAGGTGGGCTGCCAGCCGGACCGGATCTTCATCGGGGCCGCTTACGCGAATGGCCCCATTAAGCACAGACAGGGAGACGGGGTATCGGGCCTCGATGGCCTGAAGATTCTCGTCGTGCGCGCCCAAAAGGCGCGACAACACCTCCGTCCCGGACAATGGGACATCCTCCGCCAGATTGCCGGGCTCATGCGGCGCGGCAATCTGGCTGTGCCGGAGTTCGGCGTAATCGCCCCGCGAAGGCTCTGCGTACCTGCCCCCCTGTCCTGGTGCGTTTTCCTCCATAATTGAAATTGAATCGCTCATACCCACATGGCACAGGCGCCGTGAGTCCGAGCGGGCCTATACCGGGTAGGCAGCCTCGTGCTCCTGCTCCTGAAGGCCCACGTCGCGCTTGTTGACCCGCGCGTACTTCTTGGGCAGGAAGTCCTTGGCCACCTGCGGGAACATGATCCAGGTCAGCGCGTCCTCAGGCTGCGTGGCCCAGGGCTGGGCGTCCTTGCGGGCCTGCTCCATCTCCGGAGGGATTTTCTCGCCGGGGCGGCAGGTGATGGGTTCCTCGTCGCCGATGGCGAGCTTCTGCACTTCTTTGTCCACCGGTGCCGGCGGCTGGCCGTAGTAGCCGAGGAAGTACTGGCGGATCTCCTTGGGGATGACCTTCCAGCGCTTGCCCGTCAGAACGTTCAGCGCGGCCTGGGTGCCGACCATCTGGCTGCTGGGGGTGACGAGCGGCGGGAAGCCCATGGCCTCGCGCACCACCGGCACCTCCTTCAGCACGTCCTCCAGCTTGTCCAGAGCGTTCTGCTCCTTGAGCTGGTTGACGAGGTTGGAGTACATGCCGCCGGGGATCTGGTAGCGCAGGATGTTGATGTTGACGCCTGCGATGGCCGGCAGGAGCTTCTTGTACTTCTCACGCAGCCCCTTGAAGTGCTCGCACACGGGCAGGAGCTTCTCGATATCGATGCCCGTGTCCCACTCGCTGTTAGCCAGGGCCGCCACCATGGACTCCGTGGGAGGCTGGCTGGTGCCCAGCGCGAAGGGGGAAATGGCCGTGTCGATAATCTCCGCTCCGGCCTCGATGCCGGCGTAGTACGTCATGCTGGCCAGACCGGTGGTGTAGTGGCTGTGGAGCTCGATGGGCAGATCCACCTTCGCCTTGATCGCCTTGACGAGCTTGGCGCAGTCCACAGGGTTCAGCAGGCCCGCCATGTCCTTGATAGCGATGGAGTCCGCCCCCATCTCCTTCATCTTTTGGGCCATGTCAGCGAAGGTGTCCAGCGTGTGGACGGGGGACAGGGTGTAGCTCATGCAGAGCTGAAGGTGGGCGCCCTCCTTCTTCACCTGATCCGCGGCAATCTCGACGTTGCGCAGATCGTTCAGCGCGTCGAACACCCGGACGATGTCGATGCCGTTGCCCACAGCCCTCTTCACGAACTCGCGCACCGTGTCGTCTGCGTAGTGACGGTAGCCCACAAGGTTCTGGCCGCGAAGGAGCATCTGGAGCTTTGCGTTCTTGATGCGTGCGCGGATAAGGCGCAGCCGCTCCCACGGGTCCTCGTCCAGGAAGCGCATGCAACTGTCAAACGTGGCGCCGCCCCACATCTCCAGGGCCCAGTAGCCGGCCTCGTCCATCTTATCGAGAATGGGGAGCATGTCCGCCGTGCTCATCCTTGTGGCGATCAGAGACTGATGTGCATCTCTGAGGGCTGTCTCTGTAATGCGAACTTTTGGCATAGAAAAACCTCCCAGATAATTTTTAAGTCCTTACTTTTTTATTATACGATATCCCGGACTATACGACATAGTGATTATTAATGAAAAGGCCGGAAGCGGAAGGTGCGTCCAGCCCTTTTGCGTGTTCGTGGAGAAAAAATAAGCTGAATCGCCTTCACCGCTTCGGTCTCCAATCCCATTCCCGTTCCGGCAGGGGGGAACTCAGACCCCGGGGCGTTTCGCGCCCGCGGCAAGCTGGCCGCAGGCCGCCAGGATGTCCGTCCCCCGCTCGCGGCGCACCTCAAACTCAATGTGCAGCGCGGTCAGCGCAGCACAGAACGCTTTAATCCCCGCGTCGGACGAGCGGCGGAACTCCGCAGGCCCGTCGGGAGCGGGGTTGTAGGGTATCAGGTTGATGTAGGGCTCCAGCCCGTCGAGGAGCGCTGCCATCTCATAGGCCAGCTGCGGGTTGTCGTTGACCCCGTCGATTAAAACGTACTCAATGGTAATACGTTCCCCCGTGCGCTTCCGGTAAAACCGCAGCGCCTCCACCAGCTTCGCGAGGGGGTATTTCCGGTTCACGGGCATGAGCTTTGAGCGCAGATCGTCGGACGGCGCGTGCAGGGAGACGGACAGGCGGATGGGGATCTCGAAGTCCGCCAGGTCCTCAATGCCGGGGACGATGCCGGAGGTGGATAGGGTGATGTGCCGGGCGCCAAGGTTCCTCATCTTAGGGTGGTTGAGACGGCGAATGGCCTCCAGCACGTTGTCCTCGTTCAGCAGCGGCTCTCCCATCCCCATGAAGACGATGTTGTTGATGCCCTCCTGACCTCCCCGGGTCGGGCAGCGCCGCTCCATCATCAGGAACTGGCCCAGAATCTCTCCCACGGTCAGGTTGCGTGTGAAGCCCAGCGCCCCCGTTGCGCAGAAGGCGCACTTCAGCGGGCAGCCCACCTGAGTGGAGATGCAGGCCGTCCGGTGTCCGCCGTGGTCCAGCAGAACGGACTCCACGCGCGTTCCATCCGCCATCTGCCACAGGAATTTCCTTGTGCCGTCCTGGGAGACCTTCTCCTGAATCTGAATGGGGAGCGTCATCAGGACTTCCCCGCACAGGCGCTCCCTCAGGGCCTTGGACAGGTTGCTCATCCCGTGGTAGTCGAATACCCTGCGGCCGTATATCCACTGGCAGATCTGGTCCGCGCGGAACCGCGGCTCACCCCATTCCTCCAGACGTGCCCGCCATGCTTCATAGGAGAGCGACAGCGCGTCGTTCTCCCCTGAGCCCTGACCGGATGTTGCCTCCAAAATCGGTGTTCTCGTTTCCATACTGCCCCCGCCGAAAATTTTTATCGGGTTCCGTCAGTCGGGGGAAAAACTTTCGACTGACGGCCCATTTACTGAAGAATATTATAACATTTGCCCCCCGATGAAATGGACCGGCAGGGGACAGGCCCGGCTCCTTAACAAAAAAAAGCCTCCCCGCAAGGGGAGGCTCGTGAGTTTCCTGTTCGGCAACGGCGTGCTTACTTTTCCGGAGCCGTGGTGATTTCCTCGTTCCAGCGCTTGAGCAGGCGCTCCTTGTTGGAGGCGTCCCACTGGTCATCCTGTTTCACAAGGTTCATTTTCTCCAGGGAGAAGCCCGTATTCACCGGGGAGGCCAGCTTGGACAGCGGAATGACGTACCACTTCGCAATGATGTCCATGGCCTTCTGCCCCAGCACCCAGTCGTAGAGCTTCTTGGCGTTCAGAGGATCGGGACCGCCCTTCAGGATGGACATGGAGGCCGTCTCAAAGCCCGTGCCGTCCTCGGGGATAGCGATCTCGATGGGCGCGCCCTCAACCTTCAGCTTGATCTGGTCGTGCAGGTAG
>JAIKZX010000008.1 GCA_024681935.1 Fretibacterium sp. | reverse complement strand
TCCTTTCAGGTGGGCAATGACGGGCTCTTTGACCTGTTCTTCGACTCCGGCGTTGTCATAGCAGGAAAACATGAGGGCAAATCGCTGTCTGAAGAAGACCTGGCTTTCCTTCAAAAGCAACCGATGAAGACCTTTTTCAATGCGCAGCTCTTTGGCAGAAAATCCCTCTGCCGGCTTGAAAAGCTGATTGGCGGCGCAAATCTGCTGACGCTTTTGCCTTTGTCGGAAATATACGCCTACCGCTCCATAAGAGGCTATGAAAACGCCTTTGAGGACATCCTGCTGTTTACGGTGCTCTATGTGATGATCGATCTTTTGGTGCAGCGTATAGTGCTCAACAACCTTTCCCGGGTCAATGAATCGCTGGCGCGGATTACAAACGGCAACCTGAATGAGGAGGTCTCCGTGCGTGGTTACATTGAATTTTCAACCCTGTCCGACGGCATCAATCAGACGGTGAACGCCCTGAAGGGGTATATCACAGCAGCGGAAAAGCGCATGGATCAGGAGATGGAATTTGCCCGCACGATACAGGCGGCTGCTCTGCCTCGGAACTTCGCGTTCCCCCGCAGTGATTTTGACCTCTACGCCATGATGAATCCGGCCAGAGAGGTTGGAGGAGATTTTTACGATTTCTTCTTTGTGGATAAGGATACACTGGCGTTGATTATCGCCGACGTTTCCGGCAAGGGAGTTCCCGCTGCCCTGTTCATGATGCGGAGCAAGACTGCGCTTCGGGACCTGGCGGAGTCGGGGCTTTCTCCTTCGGAAATTCTCTTAAAAGCCAACCTCTCTCTTTATGAGGGCAACGAAGCGGAGATGTTCGTTACAGTATGGATTGGCTTGGTGAATTTGAAGACCGGGATGATGACGTGCGCCAACGCCGGACATGAGTATCCCATGCTCATGCGGGCGGGCGGCAGTTACCAGCTGATTCGGGACGAGCATTGCCTTCCCCTTGCCGGAATGGCGAATCAGCAGTTTGAAGAGTACTCAATATGGCTCGGCCCCGGTGATCACCTGTTTATCTACACTGACGGCATTCCGGAGGCCCAGAACGAACAGGAGGAGCAGTACGAAACAGAACGGCTGCTGCACGTGCTGAACCGCCTTAAAAATCGCCCCATGCGGGAAGTTCTGCCTGCTGTGCGCCAGGATATTCGCAGTTTTGTGGGCACAGCAGAGCAGTTTGACGACATCACCATGCTGGGCTTTGAGCTCCGTGTAATAAGCGCCATCTCCTGATACCCGTCCGGAGCAGAGGCTTCCTTATGCCCCGAGTATCTTTGAGGCGATGCGCACGCTCTCCATGGCATCCCTTGCGTAGAAGTCCGCTCCGGCATACTGTGCCAGGTCAGGAGTCAGAACCGCGCCCCCCACGATGACCTTCACACGGGGGCATTCTTTCCTGAGCTGCTCAATGGTGTCTTTCATGCTGGCGACAGTGGTGGTCATGAGGGCGCTCAACCCGACGATAGGGATGTTCCCGGCCTTCACCGCCTCCACCACGCGCTCAGGCGGCACGTCCTTGCCCAGGTCCACAACCTTGAAATTATAGTTTTCCAGAATGACCTTGACGATGTTCTTCCCGATGTCGTGCACGTCGCCGTAGACCGTCGCGAGGGCAATGGGCCCTCTGCCCTCTTCCCGGGAACCTGCCCCCTGAGCGGCAAGCGCCTCCTTCAGGCACTCGAAAGCAGCCTTGGCGGCCTCGGCGGCCTGAATGAGCTGGGGCAGAAAGAGCCGCCTGGCCTCGTACTCCCGTCCCACGGAGTCCAGCGCCGGGACGATATGCCCCTCAATGATTTCAATAGGGGATAGGTCCTTCAGAAGTTCCCGCGTCCGGGCCGCGGCTTCATCCCTCAGACCTCGGGCAATGGCGGCGGCCAGCCCGTCTCCGGACGGTGCGCCGTTCGCCGGTGCGGCCAATCCTTCCGCCGGGGCTGTTGAGGCGGGGGCTGTCCCTTCTGTTGGATGCTCACCGCACCAGGCAATGTAATCCTGTGCGTCGCGGTCCATTCCGGAGAGGAGCCGCCACGCGGCCAGGGCCTCCCTCATTCCCAGGTCGGCGGGGTTCATGATTGCCGAGTCGAGCCCCTGGGCCAGCGCGGCCACAAACATCGTCCGGTTCACCAGAGGCCTGCGGGGCAGCCCGAAGGACACGTTGCTGACCCCCAGCACCGTACAGACACCCAGTTCC
>JAIKZX010000198.1 GCA_024681935.1 Fretibacterium sp. | reverse complement strand
CCACCTGGGCCTTGGCCTGGATCTTTGCGAGTTTGACAAGCCGGAAGGGGAGCGGAACAACAGCCTCTTCCCCACCTACCGCCACGTCGCGCCCTTCATCGCGGCCCTGCGCCGTGAATTTCCCGGAGCAGCAGACAAGATTCTCGGAGAAAATTGGCTTCACGTTTTGGAGTATCTGGGCTGAGTATAACAGACGTTCAACGGTAAAGCTGATGAGCATAAAACAAGCGCCAGCCTTTGGGCTGACGCTTAATTTTATAAAACGGGCCAATGCTTGTCGTTCAGCTCTGCGGCTTGAACGGGCACCGTTTCCCTATGCACTGATTGTTCTGTACGGAGTGAACACATGTAACCTCGTTTCGTTCCATCTCTATCCCAAAATGTTCCTTCACAAAGTCGACCGCGGCTAAAATCGCCAGGTAGGAATCTCTTTTGCAGCAGCGCGGGCCGCCCACCTTGCCAATCTCCGCGAGAGCCTTTGAGGTCATGAGGTTGGACACCCCCCACGACTCGACTGTGAGGGGTGTCGATTTTGAAATGATGGATATGAATATCCCCGCGCTAATCCCCGCGCCGCAGGCACCCCAAAAGCCGCAGACCCCGCCTGGGACCTGCCCGCCACGGTTCTGCATTTCCAGGAGGTCCGCGCCAAGGTCCGTTTTGCCGCCCGCGTTCCGGTATGCTGTCAGCAGGGCCGCTCCGACCATGATGTGATGCTCCGGCCCGTGCATGTGGCAGAAGGGTTCCGCCATCATTTTTCGGATAATCTCAATGGGATTTTTTGAACTTTCATGAAGGCACAGGCCAATAATCACATCGACACCTTTCATGTGGCATTCGCCGCACACATAGTGTCCTTTTGAACATCTTGTCTTACTCAATTCCTGCTTATGGCAAATCGCGCACTCCATAAGCTCATCTTTCCCGAGGTACACAAGAGGCGCCCCACAAATCAAGCATTCTTCCGCCATAATAAGACCTCCTGCAATCTGCTGTAAGCAGGCGAAATGTCCGCCGCGGCTTCGGTATCAGGATTTTCACACAGAGCCGGATGGCTCTGTTATTTTAAGCACGTCATTTATGTTTGCCGGCACGGCCGTCCTCTCTTCCCTGACGGGCCCAGCCGCTTTGGATTTTTGTCTTAAGCGCATCCAGGGACTTCAGCCCGCCTAAAGCGTCCAGTGCCGCCACGCAGCAGGCCCCCTCCGCTGCGGCGAGGTGGAGGCACCATTCCAGGGAATATCCTTTCTTCATGGCGGTGAGGAAGGCCCCAATGGCCGCGTCCCCCGCCCCGGTCCCGGATACCAGCGCCTCCGGGACAAAACTTCTCTCATAGATCTCCTGCCGGGCAAAACCCTCGAACTCCAGGCCAGTTGAAGCCCGAAGCGGGGCGAAGGCCTCCTCGCCTGCCGTCCGGCAGAAAAGCCCGGCAGAGCCGCATTTAATGAGGATCAGTTTGCAGCCCATGTTCAACAGACGCTCCGCCAGAGGGGCCACGTCCTCACGGACGGAGAGGACCTGCGTAACATCGCCGCCCGCAGCCCGTTCCCGGAGGGCGTGATAGCGGGGGCGGTCCAGCATGAAGCAAATCTCCTCCACGCTGGGCATAAAAAAGTCCACATAGGGGAGTGTTCCTCTGAGGATCGTCTCCCAGTCTTCCCGGCCGGCCTCCGATGCCTCATCCACCGCAGCCATGTCCAGGGAAGTGAGGCAGCCTTTTTCCTTTACCCGGCGAAAAACTTCCGCAAGTTCTCTTCCCCCGTCCTGATACATTTTACGCATCAGTGGCGGGTAGCCAAAATGGAACAGAAAGGCGTCCTCACAGGCCGTGTAATCGATATCCTCCGCCGAGAATGTGGCGTTGGCTCCGGGGTTGTGGAGAAATACCCGGTCGATGCCGGGAGGGGCCAGGACGACCGTGTAAGAGGTATCGGACGCGGGATCTGTTATCAACCCCCCGGCAGCGTTATACCCTTCCAGAAAATCCCGAATGATGTGGCCAAAGGGATCATCGCCCACCTTGCCCATCAGCATGACCTCCGCGCCCAGGAAGCGCAGAGTCAGGCCGGTGTTCACCACCACGCCGCCGGGGTGAAGATAAGCCGGCCCCACATGTATCAGTTTCCCGGGAGTCAGGAAATCCTCAATCCTGTTTCCTTCCCCGGCAGCGGAGAACAAGGGCGGTGTGAAATCGATGCAGATATGCCCGGCTACAATGAATTTCTCCCTCTTCATCCAGATTCCTCCCCGTTTTGGCGTTTTTTATTTTTTTCTCCGCGCCTTGCTTCAGTTCCATCCCCCGCTATTATTAAGGGGAGGGTGTGGTTCCCAGTTTTTGCCGCAGAGCCTCGATGTCGCGGGCTGGAACGCCGATGCGCAGAAGGTATTTTTCGGCGGCTGCGGCGAGATTTACCTTTGAGATATCCCTGACGCCGAAAGCAACAGCGAGGCTCGGGAGAATCTCATTGTGAGCGACGAAATCGTATTCTCTTGTGTGCGGCCTGATGCCGAAATAATTATAAAACGAGGCAAGGTAATCGGCGATGATCTCCACGGCAGAAGCTCCCATGAGGGCTTCCAGAACGGCACAGACGAACCCGGCCCTGTCCTTGCCCTGGTCGCAGTGAATGAGGAAGGGCGGCTGGCTGTAGGCCATAAGGCAGAGGCCTTTAGCCAGTTCTGCCTGGAATACATCGGATTGATACTTCCAGTTGAGGTTGAGCCTGATGATGTTCTGAGTGCTGTAATAACTATTTCGGAAGCCTTTGTAGCCCCTGAGTTTTTTTTCTGTGTCAGCGAGGTTGACGAAGGTCTTTATTCCTGCGGTTCGGGCGGCGGCATCGGCGATGAGGTTCCTGTGGCCCCAGGGATTGACGGGTGATGAGGAGCGGTAGAGCTTCCCCCTGCCTATGCCTGTTGTGGTTACAGCGCGGAAGTTGGCAAACTCTTCGTCCGTCAGCAGGGGATAATCGTTTCTGTTCCTGCTGAGTCTCTTTGATAGGTTGCGGTAGAAGTTCCGTCCGAAGGCGGCATTGCGTGAGGAGCGGGCCTTTGCTTCTGCCGCGGGGACGGCGGCCAGGCAAAAGGTCAGGGCAAGCAGCAAACTTAAAACAACGCAGAACTTTTTCATGTAAAGTCCTTCTAAAAAAAAAGAGGCCGGCCGGCTCACAGAGCAGTCGATCCCAGTCTCGTTTGCAGGCCGGCCTCAATGGTTTTAAATGGATTATTTTGCACTCAGAACGGCTGCGTTGCGTGCCTCAAGGGCACGTTCGGCCTGCGTGCAGGCCCGCAGAAGCTCCTGGACTCCCCCCTCAGGGTTCACCCTTTCCAGAACTGCCAGAGCGCTGTCCAGGGCGTTCTCAAGGTCTCGGGGCCCGGGGGTGGGGTCGGAGAACTGAAGGGACTCCGATAGCTTATACAGCGGGGTGAGTTCCTCCCTGGAGAAGTGCGCCTCCGCGTCTGCCGCAAGGTTCCTGATACGCACGGCTCTGGCGGCCAGGTCCAGCCGTCCCTGCTTCTGTTCCCGGTTTTCCGCACTGTCCTGCTTCAACAGAGCCATGTTGGTCAGCAGCAGCGGAATCAGGAACACAGCAAGACCAGCAACATGGATGAGAAGGTAACCCGTGGCCGAGAAGCTCATTCGGGCGTTTGCAATGGCGGCGATAATGGTGAAGATGAAATATCCTGCAATCAGGAAGAGCTGCGCGAAGTGTCCAGGCACGCCGCGGCCCCCGTTGCCCCGGAGCGCGATGCGGGAGGCAAAGAGAGTGGACAGCAGCAGGGCAACGCCCATGAAGGCCAGGGACATCCAGAACGTTGTGCCCTGAGACTCCGGCTCCGCCAGGAACCACACGAACACCGCTGCCACGGCAACGATGAGGAGCATAAGAAGGAAGAGGTTGAAAACCTGCCGTATCTTGTCGATAATCTTACCCATAACAATAACCCTCCTTTGTCTATATTGCCTTGCCGCACGTAGGGCAGAAGCGCATTCCCGAGCTCAGCTTCGTGCCGCAGGCGGAGCAGAAGTTCGGCGTGGCGGCAGGGGACTGCTGAGGCTGAGTGGAGGAAGGCTGTGCCGGAGGTTCCGGAGCCGCTGTCGAAGCTGCCGTGGCAGGCTGGTTGAGGTTTGGATTTGGGTTTAGGTTGGGGTTGATGTACTGTCCCATTTGGGATGCCATCTGCCCGATGGCGCTGCCAAGGCCCATGCCAGAGCCGAGCCCAACGCCCATTCCCATCATGGCCCCGCCCTCGCCGGTGTTCTTCGATGCGGATTCCAGCACATCAAAGGAGCGTTCCTGCTGGTATGTGTAGCCCTTCAGCTCCATTCGGGCCCGTTCGCTCATGGCGCGTTTGAGGTCACGGACGCTCTCGTCGTCGTCAGGGACGTTGATAGAACCGAAGAAGAAGTTGACCGGCTCGATGCCGTACTCCTCAAAGATGGGGCGGATCTCCCCCATGGCTTCGTCCGACATATCGCGGAGGTAGGCACTGATCTCAAAGATTGTTATCTTCTTGTGGGCGATGTAGGAGGCAATCATATCGCCCATGCGGCTGAGGATGAGCCCGCGGAAGGAGTTCACCAGGTCGTCGCGTGTAACCTGTGCGCGGTTCCCGGCCAGCTTCACCAGAAACTTCCGGCTCTCGCTGACACGGATGCCGAACTGTCCGTAAGCGCGGACAGGAAGGGCAATCTTATACTCCGGGTCCCGCAGCAGGATGGGGGTCTGCGTACCCCACTTCACATCCAGCACATTCACCTTGTTGATGAACCAAACGTGGGCCTTGAAGGGGCTCTCACCACCGGTGGGCAGATTCAGCAGCCCCCGCAGCAGGGGGATATTTTCCGTGGAGAGCGAATAGCGCCCCGGCCCGAACAGATCGAGTGCCTGACCATCTTTAAAGAGAATTGCCTCCTGGGACTCATTGACGATGAGCTGCGTCCAGTTGCCCAGGGCGTCGCTTTTCTCCGGGTTCTTGCGATCCACATAACGCCACGCGAAGATGTCGTTCGTGTCCAACTCCCGGTCCCATTCCACAATTTGCAGCAAAGCCACAGTCCTTCACTCCTTTATTATCTCTTGGACTATATTGTACTTCACACAGCCGGGCAGTGTCCCTGTCGAGACAATCCCGGCAACGCCTCCAACGGGTAAATCGAAATTTCGCCCTTTCAGGGAGCTCAGCCCCATAACGGGGCCTTCCCCCCTCAGCAGCGCAGCGCAGTCCACCTTCCTCAGGTCCCCCGAAAGCCCTGTGCCAAGGCACTTCAGGCAACTCTCCTTGAGCGTCCAGTAACGAAGAAAGGCTTGACGCCACTCCTCTGTCGCGTTCGATGACAAAGCTATCAGCTTCTCGTACTCCTCCGGCAGAAAGAAGTGCCGGGCAATGTTCAAATCGATACGCCGAGCCGTCTCCACGTCCACACCGTTGGGTTCCGTGCCGAGGGTACACGCCGCCCAAAAACCGCTGTGAGAGAGACTGAGATGAAGCCCGCTCCCTCCAGCCCAGTAGGGTTTTCCCTGTGCGTCCCGCGCGATGAGGATATCCCGCAGGTCGAGGCCCGTCCTTTGGGCGATGAGCCAGCGGGCAAGGAGCTCCGTCCAGACGGTGCGGTTCCGGTCCGAAGGGAATCGGTAGCGCAGGATAGCCGCCCGCCGTTCTTCCGTGAAATACTTCAGGTAGGGTTCGACGGGGTCCTCCAGGCGGCCGCTGAGGTCCAGAAGGTGGAGCTCCACGCTCATGCTGCGCCGGACTATTGCTGTTTGTCCATCAGTCGGACCTTCTGCGCTTCCTTCAACAGGTGAGCTCCCGCTACGACAACACGCTGCCCGATATAAAGCTGCGCGCCTGAAATCTCGATGGTACCGTCATTGCGCGGTGTGCCCACTGTGACGGGAATACGATGCACCTGGTGCCCGTTCCCCCCGGGCGTGGGGCCACAGAGCCAGACGAAGTTATCCTGTCCCTCGTTTAAAAGGGCTGTTGCCGGGACGAAGAAAGATAAGCCCTCATCACTCTTTGTCTCTTTGAGCATTACCTCTACGGTCACAGCCATTCCTGGCAGGAACGCCACATCCTTTTGCTGCGGCATTGTGGCCGTAATG
>JAIKZX010000173.1 GCA_024681935.1 Fretibacterium sp. | reverse complement strand
CCCATCACGTCGGGCGACACGGCTTTCCGCAGTGCGCGTCTGACCATCGCCGACTGGTTCAAGATTGACCAGAAGCCCTTTGGTCCCCGCCTGATGCTGGCCCTTCCGCTGCTGGCGGCCGGCTATGCCATTTCCTTCCTTGACTATGGCATCGTGTGGCGTTACTTCTCCTGGTCCAACCAGACGCTGGCCATGATCGCCCTGTGGGCGGCGGCGGTGTATCTGTGCCGCAACGTCCATCCGGCCAGCGGCGTCATCGCGGCCATTCCGGCGACGTTCATGTCCGCCGTCAGCGTCACTTACTTCTGCATCGCCAAGGAGTGCTACCTCATGCTCCCGGCGACCCAGGCGTACCTGATTGGCTTCGGCGTGGCGGCCCTGTTCCTGCTCATCTACCTCGTGAGGGTTTACGCTCCCGCGGCCAGCGAGCAGAAAGACCAGTAATCCACACCTCAAACGTTACTGATAAAGAGGGCTGCCCCCGCGGGCAGCCCTCTTTTAAACTATCTTTGCGGAGCCAGGTGTTTTTTTGCGGCTCCCTGACCTCAAATCTCCCGCTTCCACTTTGTGCCCTGGGGGGTGTCCTCAAGGACGATGCCGCGGTCCCTGAGCTGATCGCGGATTTCATCGGAGCGGGCGAAGTTCTTTGCTTTGCGGGCCGCTGCGCGCTCCTCAATGAGCTTCTCAATCTCCGCGTCCTCCGGCGAGCCCTCCTCCGCCTCATCGGGGCCAATGACGCCCAGAATGCCGTCGTAGGTGTCAAGGGCCCTGCGGCACACCTCAAAGAACTCCGGCGGAAGGACCTCGTGATCCTTCAGGCTCGTGTTAATGAGGTGGACCACCTCAAAGAGCACCCCCAGTGCCGCCGCGGTGTTGAAGTCATCGTCCATCGCCGTGTGGAAGTCCGCGTCCAGCTTTTCGAGCCCGGCAGTGAGAGCCGCCATGTCGAAACCGGAGTTGTCCCCGGCACGGTTTTTCGCCGCAAAGTCCAGGTCGCCCCGGCAGTTTCTCAGGCGCGTCACGCCGGCCGCCGCCTGCTGCAGGCCCTCCGGGGCAAAGTTGATGGGGCTGCGGTAGTGCGCGCTCAGCATAAAGAGGCGGATGGCCAGAGGGGAGTATTTTTCCAGCGCCGCGCGGGCCGTGAGGAAGTTGCCCAGGGATTTGGACATCTTCTCGCTGTCAATGAGGAGGAAGCCGTTGTGCAGCCAGTAGCGGACGAACTGTTTCCCCGTCGCGGCCTCGCTCTGGGCCACCTCGTTCTCGTGGTGGGGGAACAGCAGGTCCACGCCGCCGGAGTGAATGTCGATGGTCTCGCCCAGATATTTTGACGACATGGCGCTGCACTCGATGTGCCAGCCCGGACGTCCCCGGCCCCATGGGCTGTCCCACGCGGGCTCACCGGGCTTTTCGCCCTTCCACAGGGCGAAGTCCAGCGGGTCGCGCTTGACCTCGCCGGGCTCGACGCGGGCGCCGGCCTCCAGGTCGTCAAGGTTCTGCTTGCACAGCACGCCGTATTTGGGCCAGCTCTTCACGTCAAAGTAGACGTCGCCCCCGGACACATAGGCGTGGCCGTTGTCGATGATCTTCCGGATGGTGTCAATAATCTCCGGAATATGCTCTGTGGCGCGGGGGGCCACGGTGGGTTCATGGATGCCCAGCGCGCCGGCGTCCTTGCGGTACTCGGCGATAAACCGCTCCGCCAGCTCAGGCACGGTGATGCCCTCCCGGTGGGCGCGGTGAATCATCTTGTCGTCGATGTCCGTGAAGTTCTGGACAAAGGTCACCTTATATCCCTGATGCTCAAGATAACGCCGCAGCACGTCAAACACGATGAACGGGCGTGCGTTGCCGATGTGGAAATAATCGTAGACGGTGGGGCCGCAGCTGTAAAAGGAAACCTCCCCTTCCTTCAGGGGAACAAAGGGCTCCTTTTTGCGCGTCAAATCGTTATACAGCGTAAGGCTCAAAATTACACCTCCAAAAATTTCAGGCGCCGCGTCACCCTGACCGGAGCACGAAATTCAGAACGGCGCGTCTATAAGTTATTTTACACTATTTTAGTTTTATTTGAAAATCCAAAGGCGGGGCAGCTGGCCGGATGTTTTTATTCAGTCTTCTGTCGGAAGTTTGAAGTCAAAATAGATATCCTGCGGCGCAGTGTCATTCATGGAAATCCGGAACAGATGCGCCCCGTTTGTTTTTTTTGATCCCTCAATATACTCCATCTTTCCGGAACCGATATATGTAAACGGCAGCTGGATGCCATCTTCGTTGTCAACCTTGCGGACAAAAATATGCGCCATCCTGCTGTTCTTCAGCTCGTCAAGCTGCTCCTCCCGGATATTCGCCACAGTTTCCCATTGGAAGGTATCCGCATCGATATAGCCATCAGCGTATTTCAGCTCGCTTTTTGTGCTGCTGTCCTTAACGACCGTCACATAAGCATAGACAATCCCTTCAATAATCTTCGTGCCCAGCATGATATCCCCAGGATTGATCAGGAGCAGCTGATTCACCTGCTCCTTGCGGTACTTTGCCCACAGATGAAAAGTTTCCCCCGGAAGGGCGCCGCTGAAATCCACATCAAATTTTCCAAGACCGTATTCCAGCAGATCCCGCATATACTCGTCAAACTCAACGTCGAGCCGGATATCCTTCAATGCCAGTTTGTTGTCATCCAGCTCAAAGAAGCCGGAATTCAGCATGTAACGCAGCGCATGGTCAAATGCGTCCCGGCAATAGCACTCCACGCTGGTCTCCGCACTCCGCATAACATTCGGCAGGGCACAAACACCGGCATGAAAGATAAGCGTCTGGATTATCAGATATTCATAAGGCCGCACGATGGGGAGCATATCGGAAACATATTTTATGAAGGCCTCCTGCCGTTCATCAAATGAAGGCAGGTCCGTTTCTCCGATAGCCTGCAGAAAACCAAAATAGGAAAAATTCTTCCGCCCGCAAATTTTGGACTGCATAAACTTAATCAGGTCCGGCGCGTAATCATTGTTCAGATAATCCACATGCTGCGGATAGGCGGCAGCGCTGATGTACTTCTTAAAGTTCAAATAGTCCTGCTGCAGATAGGTCTTGGTATTAAAATTTACCTGGTCAATATAGGAAAGAATTTCTTTTTTGCTCAGGTCATCCAGATGAATCTCAACCCCGTAATCTCCAAGGCCAATGCTGGCAAAATTGTCATTAATCAGGCGGGCAATCAACTTTTTCTCCACCACAAAGTTTTCAGATAAACTGCCCAGCGCAAAGGCAATCTGCACGCTGCGCTTGTAGTCATTCCCGATAAAATCAAGGACAGTAACGTATTTTTTCCCTTCATAGTTGCGAAGACCGCGCCCAAGCTGCTGGATGAAAATTGTCTGGGATTCTGTAGGACGCAGAAACAGGACCATGTTCACACCGGGGATATCCACACCCTCATTGAGGATATCAACTGTAAAGAGAATTTCTAAATCTGACGAATCGTCCTGCAGATCCTTATAGGAGCGCACACGCTCTCCGACAGAGTTCCTTCCCGTCAGATACTGCGTATGATAATAATCTTCCATCGCCTGTGACATCCGGATTGCGTGCGAAATGTCCCGGCAAAAGGCCAAAGCTTTCAGCTTCTGGCCGGGAATCCTGTGCTCCTCAATCATGTGATAGATGAAATCACAGTGCTTCTCGTCGGAGAAACGCTCAACAAATTTATGGCCCTTTGTCTCCTTCGTGCCGTATTCTATCAGTTCATCACGGATGCCATAATACTTAAAC
>JAIKZX010000025.1 GCA_024681935.1 Fretibacterium sp. | reverse complement strand
ACTGCTCCAGCCCCATGAACTGCCACACGGCCACGCCGAACACCGACAGGGTCACGCCCAGCGTGACGAGACGGTGGCGGAGGCAGGCCTCCAGGAAGGCGCGGTAGGCCCGGAACAGGGGGCGATCGTAGGGGTCAGCGTCCTGCTTTTGGGGTTTCTTCAGCATGAGCTGGCCCAGCACGGGGGTGACGGTGATGGCGGCGACCCAGCTCAACATCATGGAGATACCAACCACCTGAAACAGGCTCCGGGAAAACTCGCCGCTCATGTGCGTCGAGAATCCGATGGGCGCAAAGGCCAGGATCGCGATGAACGTGCCGCCCAGCATCGCCCACTTCGCCCCTTCAACGGACTCCGAGGCTGCGTCCTCTGCCGCCATGCCGCGTTCCACGCCGACCTGTATCCCCTCCGTCACGACGATGGCATTATCTACCAGTGAGCCCAGCGCGATAATGAGCGCTGCGAGGGAGACGATTTGCAGGAAAATTCCCGCCTGATTCATAATGACGAAGGTTCCCGCGATGACCAGCAGCAGCACCATGCCGATGATGAGCCCCGACCTCAGCCCCATGAACACCAGCAGCACGCCCACGACAATGGCGAGGGATTCCGCAAGGTTGATCAGGAAGTCGTTGATGGACGCCGTCACCTGGTCGGACTGCATATAAATCTCGCTCAGCTCAATGCCGACAGGGCGAAACGCCTCCAGCTCTTTCAGGCGTCTGGAGACGGCACGGCCCATGTCCACCACGTTGCCGCCCTCCACCGTGGCGATGCCGAGGCCCAGCGCCAGACGCCCGTTGAAGCGCATCCTGAACGTCTGTGGGTCGATGTAATCCCGCCGGATGGTTGCCACCTCGCGAAGACGGGTCAATTTTCCCCCTGTGCCGCCGATCACCAGATTCCCAATGTCCTCAACGGACAAGATCGCGCTGGTGGGAGAAATACGCACGTAGCGGCTGCCCAGCGTCGTGCTGCCAATGGCAATGAGGGTGTTTTGCTGGTTCAGGACATTGAACACCGCCGTGGGAGACAAACCCAGCGCGGACATGCGAGACGCGGAAAACTCGACATAGACGCCCTCCGTCTGCTCGCCCAAAATCTGGACCCTGGCCACGCCGGGGACGAGGACTAACTGCTTCTTCAGGAAATCGGCGTAGTCGTAAATCTCCTTCATCGTGTAGCCGTCGCCCACGAGGGCGTAGAACTGGCCGTACACGTCGCCAAAGTCGTTGTTGATCATGATGGCGCTGCCGGCGGGCATGGATGCCTGCACGTCGTAGAGCTTCTGGCGCAGGATGTCCCACACCTGGGGCAGACGGGCCGAGGTGTACTCGTCCTTGATGTCCACGTAGATGATGGCCATGCCCGGCGTGGAGCGGGAGCGGATGTGCTTCACCTCGCCCATGGCCTGCACTGCGTCCTCCACGCGGCTGGTGGCTTCCTGCTCCACCTCGTAGGCGCTGGCTCCGGGGTAGATCACCGTCACCACCGCCGTCTTGATCGTGAAGGCCGGGTCCTCTAACTTGCCGATCCGGACGTAGGCCGCCATTCCCGCCACGGCCGTCAGGACGCACAGGAAGAGGACAACTGTTCTGCGTTTGATGCTGGCACGTGCGATGTCCATCACTGCGGCCTCACCTTCTGCCCTTCGCGGAGGAAATGGACACCCGCCGTGATAATGACGTCCCCCGGCCGCAGATCCGGCCCCGACACCTCCAGCGCTCCGTCGCTGCGCGGCCCCCCAATCGTCACCGGCACTCGGCTGACTGTGCCGTTCGCGAGGCGCCACAGGTAGTTCTCCGGCGTCCCTTCGTTCAGGATGGCCGTCGCGGGGACAAAGTACTTCCCGCCGGCCTGGACTTTATCGCCTGACCGAAAATCCACCTCAACAGTCACGGCCATGCCGGGCAGGAAGTTCACGTCCCGCTGGCGAGGCATGGTGGCCGTCACCGGGTAGGTGTTGGTGCGCGGATCCGCCTGCGCTGAAAACTCCTTAAGCTGCAACGGGAATACGCGATCCGGCATGGCGTCAAATCGGGCCGTCACAAGGAAGAGGCTGCCGCCGTTCTCGATCAGCGTCTTGAAATCTTTCACGGCCGGGATGGGGGCCAGCAGGATGTCGTTGTCCGGAATGTTGAAGACAATCTCCAGCGTCGAGATGTCCTGAAGGCTGAAGATGGGCTGTTTTGCCGTAATGTCCTGAAAATTCTCCACCATGCGGTCTGCGATGATTCCGTCAAAGGGCGCGCGGAGCTCCGTGTCCCTCAGCGCGTCGCGGGCGGCGGCGGTCTGGGCGGCGGCGGTGCTCACCGCCGAGCGGGTGACATCGACCTGCGTTTTGCTGGCGTCATACTGCGCTTTGGAGATAGCCCGCTGATTGTACAGGTTCTCGTAGCGGGTGAAGTTCGTCTGCGCGTCGCTGTACTGAGCCTGGGCCTGGGCCTGGGCGCTCTGGGCCTGTTTCAGCCGCGTCTGAAAGTCCCGCGGGTCCAGCGTGGCCAGCAGGTCGCCCTTCTTCACCGACGCGCCCTTCTCCACGGCGATCTCCTTCAGCGGGCCCGATACGCGAAACGATAAATCCACGCGGCGACCGCCCTGAAGCGTGCCGAAATAGCGCCGCACGCCCTCGCCGCTTCCGCCGCCCAGCGTGACGGTCCGCACAGGGCGGATAACCTCCGGCTCCGGGGCAGCGGCCTTTCGCTCCCGCTGCAATCCCAGCCAAAAACATACGGCCGCAACAGCACAGAGTCCTGCTGTAATCTTAAAAAATTTACTCATGCACGTGACCTCCTACTTATACTGGCACGATTTTATTATCCAGATGCCTATTTTACAACAGAGCCATTTATTTGAATGGCAGTAGTATAATTAAAATAATTCAATCTGCAGATGATTAAGGGGTGTTGGGCATGAAACTCAGTGACAGAATTACGCGAATGGCGCCCTCGGCCACAACGGCCATGGCGGCGAAGGCCAGGGAACTGAAGGAACAGGGAAGGCCGGTGGTGTCCTTCACTACGGGGGAACCGGACTTCAACTCCCCCCAGGCCGCCCGGGCCTACGCTGTCCGGGCCATGGACGAGGGCCAGACCCACTATACCGTGAATGCGGGCATGAAGGAACTTCGCCAGGCTGCTGCGGACTACTACGAGCGGCACTTTGGTCTGCATTACAGTGTGAACGAGGTCCTCACCGGCACGGGCGCGAAGCAGCTCCTCTACGAGGCCATGGGCTGTCTGGTGAACCCCGGGGATGAGGTGATCCTCTTTGCCCCCGCGTGGGTCAGCTACTACGAGCAGATCCGCCTCTTCGACGGCGTGCCCGTCGTTCTGGACACGGAACCCACAGGCTGCGTTCCCGACCCGGAGAAGTTTGAAAAGCTCATCACAGATAAAACAGCAGCCGTTGTCCTGAACAACCCCAACAATCCAACCGGCATGGTCTACCCTCACGACGTGCTGGAGAAGATTGCGCGTATTGCGCTGAAACACGGGATTACCCTCATCAACGATGAAATCTACGAACGCCTGGTTTACGGTGTCTCCTTCACGCCGCACCTGCTCCAGCTCGTCCCCGAGGCGCGGGACATCGTTCTGAACGTCAACGGCGTCAGCAAGAGCTACGCCATGACGGGCTGGCGTCTGGGCTATGCGCTGGGGTCTGAGAAACTCATCAAAGCCATGACATCCCTGCAGGGGCACATCACCTCCAACACCAGTTCCATCTCACAGTGGGCGGCCATGGGAGCGCTGAAGGAGTCTGAGGAGGACGTGGAGAGGATGCGTAAGGTCTTTGAGCAGCGCCGCGCTCTCGTGCTGAAGATGCTGGCGGAGATTCCCGGCCTTTCCATCCTGGAGCCCAGGGGTGCCTTCTATGTGTTTATGGACCTGTCCTCTTTCCTGGGAGAGGGGAAACGCTGGGCTAATGATGTGGACTTCTGCGAGGCCATCCTGAAGGAGAAGGCGCTGGGCCTCGTGCCTGGGACGGCGTTCCTGAGCCCCGGCCACGTCCGGCTGTCCTACTCCTGCTCAGACGAGCAGATTGTCGAGGGCATCAAGCGGCTGAAGGAGTTCCTCGCGTAAATAATGAAGCTTGGGCCAGCCCTCAGGGCGCCGAAAAGCTCTTGTTCTTATAGACACCTGAGGATGCTGGGCTGATGTTCTCAGCGGTTTTCTCAGAGTGCGGAAAGGGCGCATAAGACGACAGCGTCCCTCCCCTGTCAGGGGCGGGACGCTTTTTAAACAAAAAACGCTTTGTCTACCGCTCCAAATCTCTCAGCAGCTTCTCAGTCAGCACGCGGCCCTTCTCCGCTGTGGCCAGCACCGCGCGCATCATTGTTCCCCGGGTTCCGGCCCGTTCCAGTTCTGCGATGCCCTCAATTGTCATGCCGCCGGGGGTGCAGATGGAGTCACGCAGTTCGGAGGGCGTCCTGTCTGAGTCCAGAACCAGGCGGGCTGTCCCCATCACGGCGGCCGCGGCTCCCTTATAGGCCAGATCCTTGGGCAGACCTGCCTGGATGCCGCCCATCGCCGCTGCTTCCATCAGCTCAAGGAAGAAGGCAGGGGCTGCCCCCGTGAGGGAGGTGAGCGCATCCAGCTTCCCCTCCTCTGTAAGGGCTGCGTCCCCCAGAAGGCTGAAAGCGTCTATCAGCAGTTTTTGGTCCTCCTCCGTGCTGTCCCCGGGGACGGCAACGCCGGTGAAGGCCACGCCCATAGCCGCGCAGATGCTGGTCATCGCGCGGGACCATCGGCCTCCCGGAGCCGTCTTCGCCAGCAGCCGCAGCGGCACCACCGCTGCGAGGGAGACGCAGAGCTTCCCCTTGAGCAGGGGAGCCAGCTCTTCGATAACGCCAAGGGTCAGGTGAGGCTTGACGGCGAACATCACGATTTCGCCCGATGACACGGCGGTGTGGTTGTTCGCGGTCAGGCGAACTCCGTCCGCAAGGACCTCCTGCCTCCGCTCCGGATGAGGGCATGAAGCCGTCACGTCGCATCCCGCGCGCGCAAGCCCCCTTGCCACCGCGCCGCCCAGCGCCCCGGCACCGATGATCGAGAAACGTAAATCCTGTACTTTCATCTGTATTCCTCCTCAGCCCCCAAGGTATGCCTCGCGTACTCTGGAGTCGTTCAGCAGCTCGCGTCCCGTGCCGGAGAGGGCAATGCTCCCTGTCTCCAGCACATAGGCCTTGTGGGCTATCTTCAGGGCGGCCCAGGCATTCTGCTCCACCAAAAGAATTGTTCGCCCCTGGGCGTTGATTTCCCGGATGATGCCGAAGACTTCCTCCACCAGAATGGGAGCCAGCCCAAGGGACGGCTCGTCCAGCATCAGTAAATCCGGGCGGCTCATCAAAGCCCGTCCCACGGCCAGCATCTGCTGTTCCCCGCCGGACAGGGTTCCGCCTTTCTGCTGCCGCCGTTCCTTCAGGCGGGGAAAGAGGGAGTAGACGTAGGACAAATCCATGTCCACACCGCGGGAGTCATCCCGGGAATAAGCCCCAAGGAACAGGTTTTCCTCCACCGTGAGCTGAGGCAGAATCCTCCGGCCCTCCGGACTGAGGGCAATGCCCATCTTCACCCGCGCTTCCGCCGGGACAGAAGCGTGTTTTCCCTGGAGCGGCATGGCCGCGCCGTCTCTGGGAGACGTGTAGGTCATCTCCTCCGCAGTGGAGCGGGTCAGGCCCATGATGGAGCGGATAATGCTGCTCTTGCCTGCGCCGTTGGCGCCAATGAGCGTCACAATCTCACCCCGGCCAATGGAAAGGGAGACGTCACGCACCGCGTGGATGGCGCCGTAGCTGACGTTCAGCTTCTCGACCTTCAACATAACTTCCATCTCAGACGCCCTCCTTTGCCCCGGCTCCCAGGTACGCCTCAATGACCTGCGGATTGGCCCGCACCTCGTCCGGCGTGCCCTGAGCGATATGGATGCCCTGGTCCAGGACGTGTATTGTGTCGCACACGTTCATCACGACCTTCATGTCGTGTTCAATCAGCAGGATGGTGAGGTGGAACTCATCCCTCAGACGGCGGATGAACTGCATCAGCTCGGCGGACTCCTGGGGGTTCATGCCCGCGGCGGGCTCGTCCAGCAGCAGCAGCTTCGGCCCTGTCGCCAGCGCCCGGGCAATCTCCAGCCGCCTCTGGGCTCCGTAGGGCAGGGACGAGGCCTTTTCCTCCGCCAGACCGTCCAGACCCAGCTGTTCCAAAAGCATCATCGCCCTTGTCCGTGCGGCGGAGTCCTCCCGCACCACGTCTGAGAAGAGGAAGGGCAGCAGCGTCATCCACCACGGCGTTCTCTGTCTCACCCACTGAGCCACCATGACGTTCTGAAGAACGGTCTCCGTTCCAAAGAGGCGGATATTCTGAAAGGTACGGCTTATCCCCGCACGACAGACCGTCTCCGGGCTAAGACCGCTAAGGGGCCTGCCCAGGAAGCGGACCTCTCCCGACGTGGGCTTGTAGAAGCCGCTGATGACATTGAAGACTGAGGTCTTGCCCGCTCCGTTGGGCCCGATGAGCCCCACAATCTCCCCCTCCCGGATAGCCATGGAGAGCTTGTCCACAGCGGAGAGCCCGCCGAAGCGCAGGCACACATCCTGAAGCTCCAGGACGTTATCAAAGCAGACCTCAGCGGCCTCCTCCGCGGCCTTTTTCTTTGCGCGGGGGCGGGGGAAGAACCAATCCCACGAGAACTCCCTCATCCCCATGATGCCCTCCCGGCGGAAGATAATCACGACGATGAGCAGCAGGGAGAAGATGACCATTCTCATGCCGGGGATGCCGGGGATGTGCAGCGAGCCCAGGGTGATGGGGTTCTCCACGAAGCGCAGCCATTCCAGCATCGTCGTCACCAGGACGGAGCCGATAAGCGAGCCCGTGATGGAGCCCAGCCCGCCCACGACGATGATCATCAGGATGTTGTAGGTTTGAGTGATCATGAACATACGGGGGTCGATGGTGGTGATGAGGTTGCCCATCAGCGCGCCGCCCAGCCCGCCGCCAAAGCAGCCCAGCGTGAAGGCCAGCACGCGGGTGCGGAAGGTGTTGATGCCCATCATGCGGGCCGCCACCTCGTCATCCCGCACGGCCCTCAGCACGCTGCCGAAGTTGCTCCGCAGCATGCAAACCGTGCAGAGCAGGACGATGCCCAGACAGCCATAACTCATGAAGAGCGTGGTATGGGCGGGGATGCCCTTCAGGCCCAGGGAGCCGTTGGTGAGCGGGGCGAGGTTCGTGATGAGGATGCGGATAATTTCAGCGAAGCCCAGAGTCGCGATGCCCAGGTAGTCGCCGCCCAGCCGAAGCACCGGCAGGGCCACCAGCCAGCCAAACAGCGCCGCCACCAGCCCCGCCGCTGCCAGCGACACCACAAAGGGGGCATTGAGGTTCAGGAGCCAGGGGTAGATGGGCTCCAGAATCCACATAGCCTCCTTCTGAGCCGGCGGAAGAACCAGCAGTGCGGAGACATAGGCACCGATGGCCATGAAGCCTGCGTGTCCCAGGGAGAACATCCCTGTGATGCCGTAGATCAGGTTCAGGCTCAGGGCCAGAATCGCATTGATGGCAATCAGATTAAGAATCCTCTGCCAGTAGCCGTTCATAAGGGATGGCGCGTGGCTCAGGAACACAGTGAAGAGGGCCAGCGCTGCGATGGTCAGGAAGAGGCTCCTCAGCCTGCGGTAGGGGGTTATCGAATCCCTGTTCATATCTTGTCCTCCAGTCTCTCGCCAAGAAGCCCGGTGGGGCGGAACAGCAGGATGAATATCAGCAGGAGGAAGGCAAAGGCGTCCTTATAGCCTGACAGGGCGGGGAAGAAGGCCACGGACAGAATCTCCACGAAGCCTAAAATCAGACCTCCCAGCATGGCCCCCGGGACGGAGCCGATTCCCCCAAACACCGCCGCGATGAAGGCCTTGATGCCCGGAAACAGGCCCATGAAGGGTTCGACCCGCGGGTAGCGCAGGGCCCAGAGGATGCCGGCCGCAGCCGCCAGGGCTGAGCCCAGACCAAAGGCCAGAGCGATAATCCTGTTCACCGGCACGCCCATCAGCCGCGTGGTCTCGATGTCGTGGGAGATGGCGCGCATGGCCAGCCCCGGCTTGGTGCGGTAGAGCATCCACAGCAGCCCCCCCACCAGGAGGAAGGCCACCACGGGCACCAGTATTCCCAGGGGAATGAGCCGGACGCCTCCCGGCATCTGGATGGGCTGCATCAGTATGGGCGGCTGAAGGACGGGGCGCGGCATTCCCGTGAAGACCACCACGGCGAAGTTCTCAATGAAGAAGGAGACGCCAATGGCGCTGATGAGAGCCGAAATCCTCGGAGCCTCCCTCAGCGGCCGGTAGGCAACGCGGTCCACCAGAAGGCCGCAGGCCGTTGTTCCGGCCACAGCCAGAGCGACACCCACCACCCAGGGCAGTTTATAGACAATCGTGGCAAAATAGACAAAATAAGCCCCCAGCATGAAAATATCGCCGTGGGCGAAGTTGATGAGTCTCAGGATTCCATACACCATCGTGTAGCCCACCGCCACCAGACCGTAAAGCGAGCCCAGACTGAGGGCGTTGACGATATGCTGGATAAAAATGTTCAGAGTCACATTCTACCCCCCTAAAGAAAGAGGGGCTCAGGGGCATGGGCCCCGGCCCCTCCCGGTTTTCATCAGTCAAAAAGATTTAAGCTTCCGGCTTCACCAGACCCAGGAACGTCTTTTTGCCGCCACGGATTTCCACGATGCCCATCTCCTTCTCGGCGTCGTGGGTGGCGTTGATGGTGGTTATTCCTGTAACAGTGGGAAGGTCCTTCGTGGCCTCCAGCGCGTCGCGGATCTTCGCGGGCTCGGCGCTGCCGGCGCGGGTGATGGCATCCGCCACCATGACGTAGCAGTCATAGCCCAGAGCGGAGTTGACGTTGGGGTCCTTGTCGGGGTGGACCTTCTTCCACTCCTCGGTGAACTTCGCCGCCACGGGGTTCATCTCCTTCATGGAAGGATCGTAGGCGAAGGTCGTGTGCATGAAGCCCTCCACCGCGTCGCCGCCCAGGGTGACAATCTCCGGGTTGTCCATGGCGTCCGCGCCGATGAAGCGGAACTCCGCACCCAGTTCCTTAGCCTGCTTGAGGACAATGGCGCCCTCGGCGAAGTAGGCCGGCAGGAAGACGATGTCCGGCTTCTTGGAGATGAGCTCTGTGAGCTGCGCCGTGAAATCCTGGTCGCCCGACTGGTACTTCAGCTCCGCCACGATCTCGCCGCCCATCTTCGTGTAGGCGTTGCGGAAGAACGTGCCCAGCCCGACGCTGTAGTCGTTGGCCACGTCGATGAGCGTCGCGGCCTTCTTGAGGCCCAGATTCTTGAACGCGTAGGTCGCCGCGCCTGCGCCCTGGAACGGATCGATGAAGCACGCGCGGAAATAGAACTTCTTGCCCAGCGTCACCAGCGGGTTGGTGCAGGACGTCCCGATGACGGGAATCCCCGCCTGCTCCGCCACCTCGCCGCCGGCCATGGCCAGGGAGGACCCGTAGGTTCCGATGATGACGTTGACCTTGTCGTTCTCGATAAGGCGCGTGACGGCGTTGGCCGCCTCTACCTTGTCCGACTTGTTGTCCACCACCACCAGCTCAACCTTCTTGCCCAGAATCTCAGGCATCAGGGAATGAGCCAGCTGCGTCCCCTCAAGCTCAAGCTGTCCGCCAAAGGCGTTCTGCCCTGTGAGGCAGTTGAAGACACCCACCTTGATCACATCATCCGCCGCAAAAGCCGTTCCGGCCGCGGCCAGCGCCACCGTTAAAACAAGAGCCAGCATCTTACGCATAAATATCACTCCTCAGAAAAAATTGAAAATCCCCCTCGCGGTGTCACGCGCGAAGACGTCAGAAAACATTTGAAATTATAACATAACGTTTAGAGATTGGCACAACATAAAATTTATTTCTCATGGCCCCGCCGCCACTCGAAGATTCCCAGCGCCGCTGCCACACTGGCGTTGAGCGAACCCACGCCGCCCTGAATGGGGATGCGCAGAAGCTGGTCGCAGGTCTGGCTCACGAGGCGGGAGAGCCCCTCTCCCTCCGCGCCCACGACCAGGGCCAGCCGGGCGGGCAGGGATTCCTCCCAAAGGCTGGCTTCCGCGCGGCCCTCAAGGCCTGCGGTCCAGAAGTCCAGCGCCTGAAGCTGCTCAATCGTCCGCACGATGTTGACCACGGGGATCATTGGCAGACGGAGCGCTGCCCCCGCGCTGGTCTTGACCACGGTGCCGCCCGGCAGGGCGGAGCGCCGGCGCGAGTACACCACCGCCGCGGCTCCCGCTGCCTCCGCGGAGCGCACGATGGCCCCCATGTTGTGCGGATCCTCGATATGGTCCAGCACGACGATGAGGGCAGGCCTGTCCTTCGGCAGAGCCCTGAGAAAGGGCTCCAGCTCAACGGGTTTGGTCTCCGTAATGCGGCAGGCCACGCCCTGGTGCCGTTCACCGGGGCAGAGCTTGTCCAGCGCCTCCGGCGCCACCATCTGATACACCACGCGTCCGGCCCGTGCGGCATCGGTCAGCTCGTCCAGGAATGGCGGCCGGACGTTATTCGCAATCAAAAGGCGCGTGCAGCGTGTGGGGTTCCCCTTCACCAGGTCCAGCACCGGCTGCCGTCCCCAGCATATATCGTCTGGGGGTGTTGGACGTTCCAATGCGGGACGCGGAGCTTTGGATACCGAGGGGCGCTTCGACGGCTTGGCGAATCTGTCCCGCCTCTCCCGCCGGGGCCTGTTGTTCTCTCTATAAGCCATAGGGTAAATATCTCCCTTCAAAAATATTATGCGGGACCCGGAGGCCCCGCCTGTTCGCTGAAATTCCCCTCACCGGGTCACTCCCCGTCCTTTTTGGCGTCCGGGTGGACCGTGGGGATCTTCGAGAGACGGGAGAAAGTGGAAACGGGAAGCTGCGGGGTCTCCGGTCCCTGACTGATGGACCGTTTCGCAGCCTCAGCCGCCACGCGGTTCTCCTCCACGATGACGTCCCAGAGCTCCTTGCGCCAGATCTGCGTCGACTGAGGGGCAGTGATGCCCAGACGCACCACGTCGCCCCGGACGTCGATGACCATGACCTCAATGTCCGTCCCTATCTGGATGGACTCGTTGATTCTCCGGCTGAGGACCAGCATCAGCTCTGCGCCCCCTGCGCCTGAGCCTTCATCCGCTCGCGCACGTCCTCCGGGAAGATGACGTGCCGGATGGGATACTCCTCGTTCAGGGCGATGACCTGGACCGCCTTCTTGCTCCTGAGGTTCAGAAGGATGGGCGCGCGCAGATTGGCCGTCATGTTCCAGGGGGCTGCCGCCGGGATGGAGACAACGATTAACAGAGCCAGGTCCGAAGGGTCTGTGGAACCAATCAGCGTCAGCTCGTCCTCCGGAATCCGCGCGTTATAGTCCGGCCGCACAGCGTCCGGCGTCGTCACTGGCAGGGCCAGATCACCGTCCTCAACGCTCTGCAGCCACTTCACGGCGTTGTCCTCGTTTCCTACGAGGATCCAGCGGTGTTTGTCCTCAAAGGCCGGTATCCCGCGGGGAAACTCGAGGACTGCATCCTCCTCGTATGTAACCTCGCCAAACCGTTCTGTATTCATTGTTGTTTCTGCCATTTCATCCCCATACCTTCACGCCGCGCGGGCGTCAAAAATTTTATCTTCCCCGGCCTTGCCAGGGCCCTTATATAGTCTAACACTAAAGGGGCCGTTTAAGGCCCCGTTTTTTAAGGATTTGTGTTGGTGAAAGTGCGCGTATCAGCTCAGGAAGTCCAGCAGGCTGGGCTGGATGAGGCGGGAGATGACGGCCAGGTTTGCCTGATACACATAGTTGGCCAGCATCAGCTCAGACGTCACCTCACTGTAATCGGGCTTCATCAGCTTGTCGTACTCGTCCGTCATGATGAGGGACTCGTTGGTCTGACGGGCCATGTTCGCGTCGTAGCGGTTCACCAGCGCGCCGTTGGTGGACATGACGCCCAGGATGTTGTTGATGAAGGCGTCGACGCGCGGCAGCATCTTATCCACGAGAGCGTCCCTGTTTCCGGACTTCACGGCCGCAATCACATCGTCCAGCATTCCGAAGGCGTTCTG
>JAIKZX010000136.1 GCA_024681935.1 Fretibacterium sp. | reverse complement strand
GGACCCCGTGCTCATATCCTCAAAGAGGACGGACGTGTCGTGGGTTGCCCGGACGCAGAGCGGCTTCTGGACGGTGGGGGGAATACAGCTCCGAATAGCGCCCCGCGTCCCCATGAGGACATCAGCGTGGGCGCATAACGGAGCGATGGTCACATCCATCCGCTCCAGGCCCGCCGTGGAGCCCATAATATAGCCGTGGTCAAAGGCCAGCATGACGGTGTTGCCCGACTTGACGTCAAAGAGCCGTGAAAGGCGGTTCTTCAGTCCCCAATCCGTGTTCCCAAGTCCCTTGGCAAAAAAACCCTGGTCCGGGGACGGAACATCGAGGAAATAATCCTTTGCGCTCTTGTTTCCAACCGCGTCCGCCATGATCTAACCCCTCGTCAGCGCCGGAGTGTGAATCCTCGTGTTCCAGAGGCGAAGCGTCTGGTCGTCCCACTTTGCGATATTCATCTGGAACCCCGCGGCCTCCTGGACGGTCAGGACCTCGCCCACCATGTTCGCGACAACCTCAACGCCAAGGCCCTTAAGGAACTCCACCGCATCCTTGTAGAGAATCAGCATCTCCATCATCGTCGTCGCGCCGCAGCCGTTGATCATCACAAATGCCTTATCGCCCTTCGTGAGCCCGACTTTTTCAGACAGGGGCTTGCCGATGGCCGCAACCGTCTCCCTGGCGCTCATCATCGGAACGCGGACGCCACCGCCCTCTCCGTGCTGACCCGCGCCGATCTCCATGAAGTCCGTCTCGCCCAGGTCGCCGAAGGACGCCCCGGTTTGAGGATGGGTGGCATCGGTCACCTTTACGGTGATGGAAGCCATGTTTTTTGCGTAACGCTCGGCAATTTCCGCAACCTCATCCAGCGTCTTTCCCTCAGCAGCGGCAGCGGCCGCGATGTGGTAAAGGGGAACCGCGCCCGCAAGCCCCCGTTTATTGTCCTCCCCGTTGGGGTCATACTTGATTTCCTCGTCCGTAACCACCTGGCGGACGTTCATTCCGGCTTTCTCCGCGAGCTTCATCGCCTGCTTGCCCGCGAGCTGGTCCCCGGCGTAATTCAGTGTGAGCAGAAGAACGCCATGTCCCTTGTCCGCTCTCTTCAGGGCCTCAAAAACCAGTTTCCCGGACGGCGCCGCAAAGATATCGCCCACAACCTGAATATCCAGCGCGCCCTCGCCGACAAAGCCCGCCTGAGCCGGCTCGTGTCCCGACCCGCCGTAAGTGACGACCGTGACGCGGTCTGCCTCAGCCAGCTTCCTGTTGATCACAAGATGGCCCTCCACATCAACAATGTCGCTGAAAGCGAGACCAAGACCGGTCAATTCCTCATCTGTCACGGTCTCCGGGCCGTTCATAAACTTCTTCATTTTCATATCAAAAATCCTCCTTTTGTTTGTTATGAATTGCTGTGGCTTATTCCGCAAGTCCTGCAAAGAAACGCGACATGGAGAGGGCCCCGGCGTCGGGCGTCCCGATGGTTTTTGTCCCGTAGCTCTTCGCCCGCCCGAACTTCGCCACAAAGTTCTTCGTTGCTTCCGCCCCCGCAATGGCCGCTTCGGCGGCCTTACGCAGAATTTCCGCCCCGTCTCCCTCCGCCGCGCAAAGGGCCCTCGTGGCGGGAATCAGCGCATCCATCATCGTCTTGTCGCCCTCTTTGGCGCCGGAAAAATCATCCAGCTCCGCCAGGGCGGAGCGAAACATCTCCTTCAGCTCCTCCTCGGAGACATCCTGCGATTCCGGCGCAGCCTCCTGCATGGCATCAAGCCAGGTGTTCCAGAGCGGAATCGCACTCCCGCCGTTCAAGCCCATCACCGCCGTTGCCGCGTCATCCAGCATTTCCCTGACACTGCCGCCGCAGGCCCTTACCGCGTCCTCAATGGCGTTGCAGACCTTCGTCATGGTGTAGCCATGATCGGCGTCCCCAAATTTGGAGTCGATATCCGTCAACTCCGCCTCCGAGTCCCTTACTGACCGGCATGCGTTCATCAGGCGGCGCCTGAAGTCCTCTTTTGTGACCACGATCTCACCCTGTTTCGATAAAATTTTCTGCCTTCGGTTCTTTAATTATAATATACCTGGAGGAGAAAGTATATCATTATTTGAATAGTTGAAGTTTCGCCATAAATGCAAAAATACAATCCAGACAGGATGCTGTCAGTTCGTTTTCCCTGCAGCCCCTTCAGGTTTTTGAAAGACAATTAAAACACTTGACAAATGGAATTTAAAATGAAAAGATATTCTTACGCTTGCTCGTTAATATTTTTATTTTCAGAAAGGAGTATGGATGCAATGAAATCAAGGGCTGTTGTGCTTACTCTCGTCGTAATGTTGTTGGCCTGCCTCACCCTGACAGGTATCGCGTCGGCTAAAACGGTGGGTATCGTTATGCCGACAAAATCGCTGGAACGCTGGAACCGTGATGGCGAGTATCTCAGGCAGCAGTTTGAATCCAAGGGATACAATGTCAGCATGCGCTATTCCGACAACAAGATCGACCAGCAGGTTAAGGACATCGAGGGCCTGATTGCCGATAACGTTGACCTTCTTGTCATCGTTCCCATCGACGGCTTTTCTCTCACCCGGGTTTTGCAGGATGCCGAGGGCGAAATTCCGATAATCTCTTACGACCGGCTTATTATGAACTCAAAGGCCGTGCGCTATTATATCTCGTTTGACAATTATCGGGTCGGTGTCCTTCAGGGGGAGTTTGTGAAGAAGGCCCTTGATCTGGATCATGCCAACGGCAAGACCTACAACATCGAGTTCACCGCCGGGGACCCCGCCGACAACAACGCGCCCATGTTCTTTAAGGGAGCCTATGACACACTGAAGCCCTATATTGACAGCGGCGTTCTGGTGGTTCCCTCAGGGCAGACGGATTTCCAGCAGGTTGCGACGAAGGGCTGGGACTCCGCTGTGGCCATGGCGAGAATGCAGAACATCCTGGCGTCTCATTACGCCGGAGGCCGCGTGCTGCATGTCGCGCTTTGCAGCAACGACTCCACGGCCCTGGGCGTGACGAAAGCCATCGTCGATGATTACGCCGGCGATAATAAGGTCATCATCACCGGGCAGGACGGGGACGTCGCCAACCTTGCGAACATCATTGATGGAAAGCAGACCATGACGGTCTACAAGGCCGTGGCCAATGAGGCCATTGCCACTCTGGACCTCGGCATTGCCATCATG
>JAIKZX010000204.1 GCA_024681935.1 Fretibacterium sp. | reverse complement strand
CGCCTGGAAATCCGAGTCCCGCGGCGACGCCTGGGAATCCGAGTCTCGCGGCGACGCCTGGGAATCCGAATCTCTCGGCGGCGCCCTGGGGAAACGGACCATCCTTTCCGAACTTCTGTCCAGCCAGATTAAAGACCACGCGCGGTTCGGCGGCGTGGTGCCGGAGTTTGCCGCGCGCAAACACCTGGAGAACCTTCTGCCGCTGGTGGACGCCGCGCTGAAGGAGGGAGGAGCGGAAGGCCGGGACCTCAGCCTGATTGCCGTCACCTGCGGCCCCGGGCTCATGGGCTCCCTCATCGTCGGCGTGATGGCCGCCCGGGCCCTCTCTCAGGCCTGGGGCGTGCCCCTCATCGGGGTCAACCACCTGGAGGGCCATCTCTTCGCCCCGCTGGTGGACGCGGAGGACCTGGAACCGCCGTTCCTCTCGCTCATCGTCTCCGGCGGACACACGGAGATCGTGCGGGTCGACGCGCTGGGGCAGTATCGGCTGCTGGGACAGACGCGCGACGACGCGGCGGGCGAGGCCTACGACAAGGCCGCGCGCGTCCTGGGCCTCCCCTACCCCGGCGGGCCGGAGATTGACCGGCTGGCAAAGGACGGCGATCCCCACGCTTTTGACTTCCCCGTTCCTCTTAAAAACACGAAGGAAGTTGAGTTCAGCTTCAGCGGGCTCAAGACGGCGCTGCTCTGGCAGGTCCGCAGGCTGGAGGCGGAGGGCAGCCCCCTTCCCCTCAGCGACCTCTGCGCGTCCTTTCAGCGGGCTGTGACCGAGGCGCTTGTCGCCAAGGTCGCCCTGGCGGTGCGGCTCACGGGGATACGGCGCGTGGCGGCCTCCGGAGGCGTGGCGGCCAACAGCGCCCTGCGCGCGGCGCTCTCGGAACCGGGCGCCTGGTGCGGCCGGGCCCGGAAGGCGCATCCCTGGAAGGCATGGCTCCCCCGTCCCAGCCGCTGCACGGACAACGCCGTGATGATTGCCATGGCGGGACGGTGCGCGTGGGAGCGGGGCGTCCGCAGCCCGGCAGACCTGTCGCCGGACCCTTCCCTGGAAATTGCGTGAGGGACGCCGTCAGGACGGGATAGAGCGGCAAAACGAAAGGAGAACCACACATGGCAAAACTTGTAGAGTGCATTCCCAACTTCAGCATCAGCAGGGAAAAGGACATCACCGGCTACAATGCGCTGGTTGAAACGGCAAAGTCCGTTCCCGGCTGTATTCTTTTTAACGCGCAGAGCGACGGCAGCCACAACCGCTCGGTCCTCACCTTCCTGGGGACCCCCGAGGCGGTGGAGGAGGCCGCATTCCAGCTTACAAAGAAGGCCGCTGAGCTTATCGACATGAACCATCACGTGGGCGAGCATTCCCGCATGGGGGCCACCGACGTCATCCCCTTCGTCCCCGCGATGGGCGTGACGACGGAGGAATGCGTGCAGATCAGCAGACGGCTGGGCCAGCGCATCTGGGATGAGCTGAAGATCCCGTCCTTCCTTTACGAGGACTCCGCCACCCGGGAGGAGCGCCGCAACCTGGCCAACTGCCGCAAGGGGGAGTTTGAGGGAATGCCGGAGAAGCTCCTTCAGCCGGAGTGGGCCCCGGACTTCGGCGAGCGGAAAATCCACCCCACGGCGGGCATCACAGCCATCGGGGCGCGGCCGCCGCTGGTGGCCTTCAACGTCAACCTCGCCACGTCCGACGTGCAGGTGGCCAGGAACATCGCGAAGGTCATCCGGGCATCCTCCGGCGGGTTCAGGGCCTGCAAGGCGATGGGCTTCATGCTGGAGGACCGGGGCATCGCCCAGGTTTCCATGAACATGGTCAACACGGAGGTCACTTCCCTCTTCGCGGTGTTTGAAATGATAAAGACCCTGGCGGAACGCTACGGCACCTACATCGTGGGCAGCGAGCTGGTGGGGCTGTCCCCGGCGAAGGCGCTTCTGGACTGCGCGGAGTTCTATCTCCGGCTGGAGAACTTTGACTGCAGACAGCAGGTCCTGGAGTATCACCTGCTGGACATGATGGAGTGAGGCGGTCAAAATGAATCTTTGGGAACTGCCGGTCAGCGCGTTCACGGACGAGGTGGCCTCGGACAGCCCCGCTCCGGGGGGCGGGGCCGTGGCGGGCCTTCAGGCGGCAGTGGGGGCCGCGCTGGGCGTCATGGTGGCCCAGCTGACCCAGGGCCGCAAAAAATACGAGGCCTTCGCTGAAAACGCGGCGGAGGCCGAAAAGAAGCTCAACAGCCTCCGGGGCCGGATGCTCGCCGCGATGGAGCAGGACTGCCAGGCCTTCAGGGAGGTCAGCGCCGCCTTCGCCCTCCCCAGGGAGACGGAGGAGGAGAAAGCCCGCCGGAGCGAAGCCATTCAGGAGAAGCTGCGGGTCTGCACACAAACGCCTCTGAATCTGATGGCGCTGTGCGATGAGGCCATGGCGGCCGTCACGTCCATGCTGGGCCGGTGCAACAGCACCTGCTCCAGCGACCTGGGCATGGCGGCCCTCTCGCTGAAGGCGGCCCTCCAGGGCGCGTGGCTCAACGTCTGCATCAACATCACCTCGCTGAAGGACAGAGCCTTTGCGGAGGAGTGCCGCAAAAAGGGGGAGGCGCTGATGGCCCGCGCGCTCCCCGCGGCAGACCGCTGCTTCTCGGAAGTGCTGAAGTCCACCGGGGTGTCTGGTCCTCTGGCGACAGAACATCCGTAATTTTATCGATGTATTTTTGTCTGGGCGGCTCTAATATTCTCCACGTCAAACAATTAGCACTCCAGGTTGTTGAGTGCTGATATAAAATTCAGGAGGCGTTTAATTATGAATCTGAAACCGCTTGGCGACAGGATTGTTGTAAAGGTACTCTCCCGCGAGGAGAAGACAAAGGGCGGCATCGTCCTTCCCGACACAGCGAAGGAAAAGCCCACCGAGGGTGAGGTCATCGCGGTCGGTTCCGGCAAGGTGCTGGACAACGGCCAGAAGCTGCCCATCGAGGTCAAGGTTGGCGACCGCATCATCTTCAGCAAGTACGCGGGCACCGAGGTCAAACTGGACGGCGAGGACTACGTCATCTTCAGCGAGCGCGACGTTCTGGCCATCGTCGAGAACAAGTAGCGGCAGAGCGTAAGCAGGGTTCCGGTTTAGGTTTAAGTTTAGGTTTAAACAGAAGATTTCTGAGGAGGAATACATCATGGCTAAGATTCTTTCATTTGGCGAGGAAGCCCGCCGCGCGATGCTGCGGGGTATCGACAAAGTTGCGGACACGGTTGGCGTCACCCTTGGGCCCAAGGGCCGCAACGTCGTCCTTGAGAAGAAGTTCGGCTCCCCGATGATCACCAACGACGGCGTCACCATCGCCAAGGAGATTGAGCTGGAGGATCCGTTTGAGAACGCCGGCGCGCAGCTCCTGAAGGAAGTTGCGTCCAAGACCAACGACATCGCGGGCGACGGCACCACGACGGCCACCATCTTCTCCCGCGCCATCATCCGCGAGGGCATGAAGAACGTGGCGGCCGGCGCCAACGGCATGCTGATGCGCCAGGGCATTGAGAAGGCCATCGACTTTGTGGTGGAGGAGCTGAAGAAGCAGTCCACGCCCGTCAAGGAGAAGGAGAAGATCGCGCAGGTCGCCTCCATCTCCGCCAATGACAGCGCTGTGGGCGCCCTGATCTCCGAGGCCATGAGCAAGGTGGGCGAGGACGGCGTCATCACCATCGAGGACAGCCAGACCGTGGGCACCACCCTTGAGATGGTGGAGGGCCTTCAGTTTGACAAGGGCTACATCAGCCCCTACATGGTGACGGACAGCGAGCGCATGGAGACGAACTTCGACGATGCCTACATCCTGATCCATGACTCCAAGATCAGCAACATCAAGGACCTGCTCCCCGTGCTGGAGAAGGTTGTGCAGACGGGCAAGCCCCTTCTGATCATCGCTGAGGACGTCGAGGGCGAGGCCCTGGCCACGCTGGTGGTCAACAAGCTGCGCGGCGTGATGCAGGTTGCGGCCGTGAAGGCCCCCGGCTTCGGCGACCGCCGCAAGGCCATGCTGGCCGACATCGCCATCGTCACGGGCGGCGAGGTCATCAGCGAGGAGCGCGGCATGAAGTTTGAGAACACCGAGCTTTCCATGCTGGGCAGGGCCAAGAAGGTCAAGATCACCAAGGAAGACACCACCATCACCCAGGGCGCGGGCAACTCTGACGACATCCGCAAGCGCGCGGCCCAGATCAAGAAGGAGATCGAGGACTCCACCTCCGACTACGACAAGGAGAAGCTGCACGAGCGCCTGGCCAAGCTGGTGGGCGGCGTGGCGGTCATCCAGGTCGGGTCTGCGACGGAGACCGAGCAGAAGGAGCTCAAGCACCGCATCGAGGACGCTCTGAACGCGACCCGCGCGGCCGTTGAGGAAGGCATCGTGGCCGGCGGCGGCGTGGCGGCCCTGAACTGCGCCACAGCCCTTGAGCCCTTCGTGGAGAAGCTCTCCGGCGACGTGAAGACCGGCGCGAAGATCGTGCTGGACGCGCTGAAGGCCCCGCTGTTCCTCATCGCTGAGAACGCCGGCCTGCAGGGTGACGTGGTTGTGGAGAAGGTCCGCGGGCTGAAGCCCGGGCACGGACTGAACGCTGCCACCGGCGAGTATGGCGACCTGGTCTCCGCGGGCATCATCGACCCTGTGAAGGTCACACGCTCCGCGCTGCAGAACGCCGGCTCCATCGCGGCGATGGTCCTCACCACCGAGGGCATCGTGGCCGACAAGCCCGAGAAGAAGGAACCGGCGGCAGGAATGCCCGGCGGCGGCATGGGCGGCATGGACGGGATGTACTAAACCCCATCATCAAATAACATCAGGGCTCCCTTACGGGGGCCCTTTTTTTTATCCTTAGGGCGGGGCGGACATTACGCACACCGTGACGAAAGGGACCGGGGGCGTCAGGCTCTGTCATGGGGATTGTCAGGCACGATGAGGAGCGGGGTGTTAAAGATTGGAACCGCAGGCACAAACAGCACGTGATCCGCCAGCGCCGGAAAAGAATGTTTCCGCTCAGCCTGTTATGCAGAACGATATGCTGGAGAGGCTGCCTGAACGCATTTCCCTGTCCATGTACAGGTATAACTTCATTCTCAAAGGCGGCTTCCTCATTTCAGTAATCGTTGGCTTAGAGACACGTACAACAATGGATTTAGACACTGCAATGAAAGGTTTCACGCTAACCCATGAATCCATCCGGGAAATCTTCTCAGAAATCTGCGATTTGGAACCCGACGATGATGTAAGCTTTGATTTGATAAGCATTTCTGACATCCGCGAGGGCGATGATTACACCGGTATCCGGCTGGCTCTGAAGGCGAACTGCGCGGCCGACGATTTAGCCACAGGGCACCCCACAGATCCACATTGACACGCCGGAGCTTTGTTCTGTCTTCTGTTTTCAAAAAATCATATTTTTTTAATTTTTGAAAGTGACACTTTCAAAAATAATATATAATAGAGCGGAGGGGAGATAATGTCTAATGAAGCATATTGAGCGAAAGCGTTATCTTGACAGGTTGATGAATGTCCGCGGCACGCCGGACATCAAGATTATCACGGGGATCCGGCGGTGCGGGAAGTCCGTCCTGTTGAGAGACTTCATGACCAGGGTCGAAGAGAAGAAAGAGGGCAGTGTCCTCTTCATTGACTTCAATGACATCGCTTTTGAGGCACTCAGGGATTATCACCGCCTCAACGATTATATTGAGGCCAGGGGCCGTGGGGCTGGACGCAACTGTCTTTGTATCGACGAGGTTCAGGAGTGCGTGGGATTTGAGCGGGTGATCGGCAGCCTCCATAATGGGGGAGAGTATGACATTTATCTGACCGGCTCCAACGCTTTCCTGCTCAGCAGCGACCTTGCTACGCTCTTCACCGGGCGATATCTGGAGATCAGCATTTTCCCGTTCTCCTTTGAGGAGTACTGCCTGTACCACGAGGGGGGAGAAGAACTTTTTGACGATTACGTCCTGCGTGGAGGAATGGCGGGTTCCTTCGCTTATTCGGACGAGGAGGACCGGCGCACCTACCTTCAGGGGGTCTATAACACGATTGCAGAGAGAGACCTGACGGCACGGTATCGGATAAAGAATATCCCGATGGTGCGGCGGATCATGGATTTTTTGATGGACAACACGGGCAACCTCACAAACTCCACGAGCATCTCAAGATCGCTTCAGGAACGCGGAGGAGACGCCAATCATGTCACGGTGGGAAACTATATCGACTACCTGTGCAGCGCTTTCCTGTTCTACAAAGCCCAGCGCTTTGACCTCAAAGGGAAAAAATATTTGTCCAGCGGCAACAAATATTACCTCTGCGACCCCGGGTTTCGCTTTGCCCTGCAGGGGGAACGGAACATGGACTTTGGCAGGATGTACGAGAACATCGTGTACCTGGAGTTGAGGCGCAGAGGATACGAGGTCTATGTGGGCAAGCTGTATGAGAAAGAGGTTGACTTTGTGGCAAAGCGTGGGGGGGAGCTTTTCTACATCCAGGTGGCCGACGACATCTCCCGTCCGGAGACCCTGACCAGGGAGACTCGCCCTCTGCTTGCCATAAGGGATGCGCATCCTAAATGGCTCCTTGCCCGCACGCGACACGGGGTTTATTCCTTCGAGGGGATCATCGTGAAGGACATCGCCGCGTGGCTGCTGGAGGGACAAAACGCCCCCCTTTCCTGACCGGACAGGCTGGGCAGTACGGGGCGTCAGGCTCTGTCATGGGGATTGTCAGGCACGATGAAGAGCGGGTTTGCTTATGATAAAATGAAGCCGGTCGGGGCTTTTTTTTATGATAAAGGAGACGTTGCCTTGATACGCATTCTGTTTGTGTGCCACGGGAATATCTGCCGGTCGCCGATGGCCGAGTTCATGATGAAAGACAGGGTTCATAAGGCGGGGTATGATGAGAAGTTCCTCATCGCTTCGGCGGCGGCGACAACGGATGACCTGGGCAGTGACATGTACCCGATGGCAAAGTCGGAGCTGCGGAAGCACGGCATTCCCTTTGAGCCCCGGCAGGCCCGTCTGCTCCGGCGCGGCGAGTACGAATGCTGGGACTATATCGTGGCCATGGATGAGGAGAACCTTTCAGATATCGCAAGGCTGCTGGGGCCGGACACGGAACACAAGGTCCATCTTCTGTTGTCCTTCGCCGGGGAGAAAAGGTCTGTGGCCGACCCCTGGTACACAAGGAATTTTGACGCGGCCTACCGGGATATCGCTTTGGGGTGTGCGGCTATGCTGAAGGAAATTATGATGAC
>JAIKZX010000202.1 GCA_024681935.1 Fretibacterium sp. | reverse complement strand
CAATGTCACCCGATGGGGAAGTTGTGAGCGCGATGAGGTCTATACGCCAAAATCCTGTCCATTGCTCCTTCTCGATAAATGCCTGTCCGGCTTTGAGCAGCGTATTCAGCTTTCGCGGCCCAACGGAATCAACGGGAGACTGGACCTCTCCGAGCGTGCGACATCGGACCTCAATAACCACTAATTCCTGCTCTTTATTGTCCACTGCCACGATATCGAGCTCACCGTAGCGATTTTTGACATTTCTGCCCAACAACCGCCAGCCAAGCGAGGCCGCATATTTCGCCGCGTAGTCCTCCGCCTGCTTACCCAGGGCTGCCGCTACATCGGAAGAATGCGTGCTCACGGCCGGGGCCTTCCGCCGGGCACGAAACTTTTTCCTGACGCTTCTTTGTCCAGGCGGTAGACCCATGCGAGGACCTTTGCTACCACCTCATAGAGCTCAGCGGGAATTTCTTCGCCCAACTCCAGAGAGATTAGCGCTGACACCAGCGCCGCGTCCTCGACGATGGGGACGTCCGCCTCCATTGCCCTCTCCACAATCTTGCGGGCAATGAAACCTTCGCCCTTGGCAACGACCGTGGGGGCGCGCATCACTTTGTTATCATATTGAACTGCGACCGCCTGGTCCTTCTTTGGCTTGGGCATCCCGCTTTCCTCCTGATAAGCGTCTTCATCATAAAAAACATTTTGTTACCTGAATAGTGTAACATCAAGACAAGCTACTGTCTAACCTCTTTGCCAGACCGATAAATTTGGCCTGCAGTATTTAAAAGCCCTTGCCTTTCCCGGGAAATCGTGTATACTTTAATTACTTCGAGCTTTTAAACTTGAGGAGTGGGTTTTTTACCCGCTCCTCAATTGTTAGCGGGAGGCTTTGGGTGAGCGAAATGGATTCGGATAACGTGGATTGGGGGGACGGGGTACAGGAAGGGCAGAGCCTTCCCCGTGCTGTGAAAGAAACCGTTGAGCAACTGGGGTATGAGTGCGTCCATGCGGGGATGAGGGGAGGACCCGGCGGTGTGAGCCTTCAGGTTTTGATTGACTCCCTGGGAGGAATTAATGTCGATGACTGTGAGATAGTGTCAAAGTCCCTGAACCGTATGTTGGACGGCGCCAATTTTCCTGAGTTAGAGGGGCGTTATTATCTTGAGGTCAGTTCGCCGGGTGTGGAACGTCCTTTGTTTACCCTGGAGCAGTATGGACGTTTCCTGGGACGAGAGGCCCGGCTTCGTTTGAATGAACCCTTTGAGGGACGGAAATCACTGACAGGGACGATCTCTGCGGCTGAGGGAGAAGGTGTGACCCTCTACGTCGCGGAGGAGGAGAGGGATATCTTTGTTCCCTTTAATCTGATTAAGGGGGGCAACCTGGTCTTTCGCACGGAATCTCAAAGACCGCGGAAGGGCGGAAAGCGGCTCTCCGCAAAAAAGAAATGTTGTGAGGAGGAGCTTTAAATGCAGCTGGGGCGCGATTTTGTTTATGCGCTGAATCAGATAGCCGACGAGCGTGGTCTTGACCCCGCTTTGATTGTCTCAAGCCTGGAGGCGGCACTAATCTCGGCTTACAAGAAATATCAGGGTGGGAACCAGGAAGCTGAGGTTCACATCAACCTTGAGACGGGGGACGTTGTGGTTGACGAGCTGCGTACCGTTGTGGACGACCTGACGGCTTCCTCCGGTGAGCTGGATTCGCCCGACACGGAGATTACCCTGGGAGATGCGCGCCGGCTGGGCTTCAAGGATGCAACTGTGGGGGAAGTGTTGCACATTGAGAAAAACCCCGTTGACTTTGGACGCATCGCCGCGCAGACGGCACGCCAGGTGATTATCCAGCGTCTGAAAGATGCCGAGCGTCAGGTAATCTACAGCGAGTTCTCCGACAGGGTTGGAGAGATGATGAACGGCGTAATCTTCAAGATGGAGAACGATCAGGTCCTTGTTCGTCTGGGTGAGCGTACAGAGGCCATCCTGCCCCGCAAGGAACGTATCCCCGGTGAGGACTACATTCCTGGTAAGGTGATGAAGTTCTACGTCCTTGACGTTCGCCAGATGACGCGGGGGCCGAGGATTGTGGTGTCGCGCACTCATCCCGGCCTTCTTAGGAAGCTGATGGAGCTGGAAATCCCGGAGGTCCGTGAGGGAATCATCGAAATCCGTAACATTGTCCGCGAGGGCGGGGCCCGTGCGAAGGTCGCTCTTTCGACGTTGGACCCTAATGTCGACCCTGTCGGGGCGTGCGTGGGCAATGCCGGAGCCAGAATCAAGGCGATCAGTGGCGCGCTGAAGGGCGAGAAGGTCGACGTCATCGTTTGGAGCAGCGATCCCCTCGTCTACATTCGCAACTCCCTTTCCCCGGCCCAGGTGGCGAAAGTCGAACCGGCTCTGGATCAGGACCACGCGGCGCGGGCTTACGTTTACCCGGATCAGCTTTCTCTGGCCATCGGAAAGTCGGGGCAGAATGTCCGTCTGGCGGCGCGTCTGACAGGGTGGAAGATTGATATCAGTTCCATCGAGGCTGAAAAGATGCCGACGCTTCAGGACATCTTCCACGAGGTCGCGGAGAGCGACTGATGCCTGCACCCCTTACCCGCCAGAGGCCGCGCACCTGTGTCGCCTGCCGTACGGAGGCCCCCAAACGGGCGTTGGTCCGGGTTGTGCGCACCCCGGAGGGTTCAGCAGTGGTGGATATGACGGGCAAGTTGCCTGGCCGAGGGGCTTACCTTTGTCTGAATGTGGAGTGCCTGCATAAAGCCCGCAAGAATGGGGCTCTATCCCGTGCACTGAAGACCTCCCTGACGGACGAATGCTGGGAGGATCTTGAACGTTGCATTGAGCACTACGCGAAGGAGTACGGCCCGGAGGAACGGACGCGCGAACTGCGTTCCCTTCTGGGGCTTGCCCGTCGGGCCCGGCTGCTCCTCATCGGGATGGATGCTATTCAAGCGGAGGCGGAGAAAGGAAAGCCGTTGCTTCTGCTAAAGGCGGGGGACTGTTCTGAGACGGTGCGGAAGTTTGCTGAGAGGCTTGCTGCCGGGGCGCATCAATGTTTGGAGCTGCCGCTGGACATCGATGAGCTGTCCGCAGCGCTGGGGACGGGCAGCGTTCAGGTTGTGGCTCTGACAGCCCGGAGCGGCCTGGCGGATAAATTGCAGATTTTACTTTCCAAATAGACAGGAAGGGAGATACGCCTTTGAACAATAAAGTACGGATCTATAATCTGGCTAAAAAGTTGAAGAAAACGAGTAAGGAGCTCATGGGACTGCTGGAGGAGATGGGGGTCCCGTTTAAGTCCCATTCCAGTTCCATTGACAGCGAGACAGCTCAAACGGTGGAGGCCCTCGTTGCCGAGGGGACGAAAGCCAAGGGACCGGCTAAGCCGGCTTCTCAGCGGGAGGAAGCGTTGAAGACGACGAAAGATGACAAGCTGGTTCAGCCAGCTTCTCCCCGTCCGGGGACGGGCCGGCAGCCTGTGCCGAAGGATATGCCTGAAGGGAAAAAGAGTGTGGAAAAAAAGAGCACGGAGGGCAAGGTGGAGAAAAATGATTCCCCACGGCCTGATCAGAAGGCGGCTTCTCAACCCAAGCAGCCAGCACGGACACTTGAGATTCACGAGGGCTCGACGGTCAAAACGGTAGCGGAAGCAATGGGTGTTTCCAGTGCAGAGGCCGTGAAAGCCCTGATGGCAGGTAAATTGATGATTCCGGCCACTGCCCCGGCAGACGAAAAGGTCTTGGACGTACTGTCCCGGGCCTTTAAGGTGCAGTTCACCCTGCTCCCTCCGGAGAAGAAACCGATGGAGGCGCCCCAGCCGAAGAAAGCGGGCAAGGGTGTTGTGCCGGAAAAGAAGGCGCCGAAACTTGTGGAGCGTCCGCCCATCATCACTGTTATGGGACATGTTGACCACGGTAAGACAACGCTGTTGGACCACATTCGCCACTCCAACGTTACGGCCCAGGAGGCCGGCGGCATCACCCAGCACATCGGAGCCTATATCGTTATGCACGAGGGCAAGCCCATTGTCTTTTTGGACACGCCGGGACACGAGGCTTTCACCGCCATGCGCGCCAGGGGCGCGAATGTTACAGATATCGTCATCCTTGTGATTGGAGCCGACGACGGGGTTATGCCTCAGACTCGCGAGGCTATCGACCATATCAAGGCGGCGGGTGTTCCGCTTGTTGTCGCTCTGAATAAAATCGACAAACCGACAGCCAATCCAGACCGTGTCCGTCAGCAGCTCTCGGAGCTGGAGGTGTTCCTTGAGGGATGGGGTGGCGAGGTGGGGGCCGTGGAGGTCTCCGCAAAGACTGGCGTGGGGATTCCCGACCTGCTGGAGCGCGTCCTTCTGGAGGCGGAGATGCAGGAGCTGAAGGGGGCTCCCGATGCGACGGCGGAGGGCGTTGTCATTGAGGCACGCCTGGATAAGGGCAAAGGCCCCGTCGCCACAGTCATTGTCAAGAACGGCACACTCCATCAGGGGGATATCGTGCTTTTCCACACGGCTTGGGGGAGGACCCGTGCCCTCTTCGACTGGGCGGGCAATTCCATCAAAAAAGCAGGACCCAGCACGCCTGTGGAAATACTGGGTTTGGACGAGGTGCCGCAGCCAGGCGAGTCCTTCACCGTCGTACAGAGCGAACGTGAGGCGCGGAATGCCTTGCTTGAGGCCCGTGCCCGTGAGAGGGACGCCGGCGCGGCGACGAAGCGAGCCTCCCTGGAGGACCTCTATTCCCAGCTTCAGGAGGGGCAGATTCCCCACCTTAGCCTGGTGGTGAAGTGTGATGTACAGGGTTCTCTGGAGGCGCTGTGCGCTTCCCTGGAGAAACTGGCAACCAACGAGGTGGGCGTCTCTATCGTCCACCGTGGTGTGGGGCGCATAGCGGAGTCTGATGTCATGCTGGCCTCCACGTCCAACGCAGTCATCATCGGCTTCAACGTCCGGCCCGACGCCAACGCCAAACGTGTGGCAGAGGTGGACGGGGTCGAGATTCGCACCTATAACATCATCTATGACGTTATCGACGACGTCAAGGCCGCGATGGGCGGGCTCCTCAAGCCCATTTTGCGGGAGGATTCCCTGGGCGAGGTCGAGATTCGTGAAATATTCAAGGTCCCGAAGGCCGGGAAGGTCGCCGGTTCCCATGTTATGCAGGGCGTCGTGCGCCGCTCCGCGCGAGTCCGTATCGTCCGGGATGGGATTGTTATCTGGGACGGCAAGATTGCCACGCTGCACCACTTCAAGGACGAGGCGCGCGAGGTCAAGGCGGGCATGGACTGCGGCATCTCCTTTGAGGGGTATCAGGACTTTGAAGTGGGCGATGTGCTGGAGGTCTATGAGGTTGTCGAGGAGAAACGCAGCCTCTGAGCGGCCCGCGCAGGAACCAATTGAGAGTTCCAGGGGGTGAATCGCTTTGGCAACATTTCGCATGGCCCGTATCAACAAACAGCTTCAGCGGGAGATATCGCTCCTGCTGGGAGAGCGCATAAAGAAGGAGACGGTGAAGGACGCCATTATCACCGGTGTCGACTGTACCCGCGATCTTGAACACGCCAGGGTGTTCTTCACGGCTCTTGCCCCCCAGCGGCGTTCGGCACTGCTCGAAGAACTTCAGAGTGTCGGAGGCGTTCTCCGGACACTTCTGGGGCAGTCGATGAGACTGCGCCAAATTCCCGTTCTGGAGTTTGTCATGGACGAAAGCGCGGACTATGGGGAGAAAATAGACAGTATTTTGGCCCGTTTAGGGATGAATTCAGTGTCCGCGCCTGGCGAGGATGAAGACGCATCGAATGAGGAGGAAGAGGATGACTGAGCCGGATTTGTTGGGCGCGTCCGGCCTGTTGAAGGCCGCGTCAGACTGGACGCTCTTCACCCATCAGAAGGCCGACGGGGACGCGATGGGCTCTGCTTCGGCTCTTTTTGAGACGGGTACCTTGGCGGGGCGGCGCGTCTCCTGGGTTAGTCCCACGCCGCTTCCTGACGGCTACCGTTTCCTTGCCCATGTGGAGGAATGCCAGGTTTGCGATGGGGAATTTGCCTTCGACAACCTTGGGACGCTCTATATTTTTTTGGACTGTTCGAATGAAACACGGAGCGTCCAGGGGTTTGAGTCGCGGAAGCCGGGAACTCGTTTTCTAAACATCGATCATCACGAGGACAATACACGCTTTGCCTCTTTGAACTGTGTGGACCCAGGCAGTTCCTCAACGGCGGAGCTGCTGTTCCGCGTGTTGAGGGCAGGAGGCTGGAAACTCTCTCAGACGGCCGCCGCGGCCCTCTACACAGGAATATGGACGGACAGCGGGGGATTCTCGTTCTCCAACACCACGTCGCGGACGCACCGTCTGGCTGCGGACCTGATGGATTTGGGGGTGGAACCCTCGCTCCTGGATGACCTCATCAATCAGAATCGGACGCCTGAGGGGATGGCCCTGTGGGGAAGGGCCATGTCCCGTATCCGTCTCTTTGGACCGCAGGTTCCCGGTTCAGAAAAGGGGATTTTTGCCCTCTCGTGGCTTTTACAGGAGGACTTTGCCGCGACCCGGGCTAATGCGGGCGATACCGAGGGGCTGCCCAGTGCCCTGATGCGGCTTCGTGGAGTTCGGCTGGCGGCCTTACTGACGGAACAGGCCATCGGGGAGGTCCGGGTGAGCTTCCGTTCCCGCGAGGGAGTCTTCGGCGCTGCGGACGTGGCGCATGTTCTGGGCGGAGGCGGACATACCCGCGCAGCGGCTGCAACACACCGAGGTCCCCTGAACGCTGCTCTTGTGGAAATTCCACTTTTGCTGGAAGAACGCTATGCCGAGTGGTCTGCTGCTCATTGACAAGCCGGAGGGCCTGCGGAGCACGGACTGCGTGAACCGCATCCGTCGGGCCCTGGGAAAAAAACTGCGCGTAGGGCACGCCGGAACGCTGGATTCGACGGCCTCCGGGCTCTTGGTTCTGTTGATTGGAAGGGCGACGCGCCTGTCGGACGCCGTGATGGCGCTGCCAAAGGTCTATAGGGCGGAGCTGTGTCTGGGGCGGGCGACGGACACCTGCGATTATTCCGGACAGACGCTCTTCGAGAGGAATCCCTCCAAAGTGGATGAAACGGACATTGATCGAGCGCTGTTCTCCTTTCTGGGGTGGCGTATGCAGCGCCCGCCGAAGATTTCTGCGCTCAAGAAGAATGGCCGTCCTTCCCACAAGCTGGCGCGCGCCGGACAGGAGGTTGTTCTGGAGCCGCGGCCCGTCTTTATACGTTCCATTCGGCGAACCAAAAAGCTGTCAGTGGGGCGCGTGGAGGTTGAGGTGCTCTGCGGGAAGGGAACCTATATCCGAAGTCTCGCGCGTGATCTGGGGGAGCGGCTGGGTTGTGGGGCCTACATAGCGTCCCTGCGGCGGCTCTCCATTGGTCCCTTTTATGCAAAGCAAGGCCTGTCCCCGGATACGGCTGAGGCCCTGGCCCTGCAGGGTCAGCTCCCCCTGCGTTCGCCGCGGGAATTGGAAACGCTCTTTCGCCGTGTCGAACTGACGGAGGAGGCTGAGACGCGCCTTGTACATGGTCTTAATGTCTTTCTTGCCGGGGCAGGGCGCTGCTTGGCGGGGAGGGGGACGCCCGGCTGCGGGCTCTGCGTGGCGGGGCGAAGGACGCTGGGGTTCGCTGAACCGGTCGGGGCTTTGGGAACGATACTGCTGAAACCAAGGGTTAACATCCTCCTTGATGAGGATCATGAGCCTGAGGGGGATAGTCATGATTATCACTATCGGAGCCTTTGACGGATTCCATCGGGGACACGCGCGTCTTCTGGAGGAGGCGCGCCGGTTGTCTGTTCCGGCGGGGGAGTCCTGGGGGGCCGTTACCTTCCATCCCCATCCTGGCGTCTTTTTGGGTTTCCTCAAGGCAACGCTCTTCACCGAGCGCGAGCGTGAGCTGATTCGCCGCCTTCTGAATGTGCCGCGTCTCTTCATCATCCAGTTCGACCAGCCCCTTCAGGAGCTCTCCCCAAATGAGTTTTGGAGGAAGCTGAAGAAGGCTTTCCAACGGCAGGGGATGAAGATAAGAGGCGTCGTGATGGGGCAGGACTTCCGCTTTGGCCTTGATCAGCAGGGGACAGTAGAGGATCTTTCGACACTCTGCCGGATGGAGGGGCTTCAGGCTGTTGTCCTGAATCTGTTGGAACATGGGGTAACGCGCTACTCCAGTACGGAGGTGAGACAGGCTGTTGCATCGGGGGACGTACGGCGGGCAACGGAGATTATGGGGTATCCCTGGTTTCTCTGGAGCCGTGTTGTTGGCGGAAACCATCGGGGCCGGACGCTGGGTTTCCCCACGGCGAATCTGGAGATTCTGGCTGGAAAGATACTCCCCGCTTCTGGCGTCTACGCCGCCGCACTGCCCATTGGCGGGCGCTGGCACGCCGGGGCCCTCTCCGTCGGGGATAATCCGACCTTTGGCGATGTGCATGAGACGCGGGCGGAGCTCTTTATCCTTGACTTTAAAGGCGATTTGTACGACGATTCGCTGCCTGTCCTCCTTCTTGAGCGTCTGCGCCCTATTCAGCGCTTCCAGGACGGACAAAGTCTCGCGAAGCAGATTGAACGGGATGTATCCCAATGCCGGGACCTCTGCCGGCGTGAGCTGGACGCACGGCCGAAACTATTTGCGTCCTTCGCCTCGTGCGTGGAGGCGATGAACGCGGAGGGGCCTTTTGTTCCGGACATCTGGAGACTTGACGATGCTGATTGATTCTCACTGTCATCCCAACTCCGAAGAGTTGAGGGAGAACGCCCAGGAAATTATGGACCGTGCATGGAACACCGGCGTGGGACGTTTTTTAATCGTAGGCTGTGACCTTGAGGACAGCCGCGAGGCCGTGACGATGGCCCGCCGGTTCGAGGGGTATGGGGCTTATGCCGCTGTGGGGATTCACCCTCATGAGGCGGCCCGTTACGGAGAGACTTTGCCCCAGGCGCTGCTGGACCTGGCTGGGGATGAGCGCGTTGTGGCCTTGGGGGAGATGGGGCTGGATTATTACTATGACCACTCGCCCCGTGAGGTCCAGCGAAAGTTCTTTGCCCTCCAGCTTGAATGGGCAGCGCGGGCGGATTTGCCCGTTGTCCTCCATATCCGTGACGCCATGCCGGACGCACTGGCGATTCTCCGTGACTTTGCGGGAAGGGTCCCCATGCTCTTTCACTGCTACGGCGGAGGGTTGGAATACCTCGACGAAGTTCTGGGTATGGGGGGGCTCTGCGCACTGGGCGGCGCGGTAACTTGGAATAGGAGCGATGAGCTGCGGGATGTGGCTGCGCGTCTCCCGGCGGACCGGATTCTGCTGGAGACGGACTGCCCCTACATGGCGCCGGTCCCTTTCCGGGGAAAGACCAATGAGCCGGCCTGGGTGAGTCGCGTCTACGAGACTGTGGCGAAGGTGCGGAGCGTAAGCGTGGGTGAGCTGGCGGCACAGATTGAACGAAATGCCGCCTCTTTCTTTAGTTGGGGAATGGAAAATGTTTGAATTTAAGGTTTTAGCTGAGTGCCCGGAGACGGGCGCGCGGGCAGGGGAGTTCGTCACCCCTCATGGGATTATCAGGACCCCTGTGTTTATGCCCGTAGGGACACAGGCCACGGTGAAGGCCATGTCCCCTCATGAGCTGGAAGAAGTAGGCTCACAGATTATTCTGGGAAACACCTATCACCTCTACCTCAGGCCCGGAGCGGAACTGGTGGAGGAGGCGGGGGGACTGCATCGCTTCATGAGCTGGCCGCATCCCATCCTGACGGACAGCGGCGGCTTTCAGGTCTTCTCCCTTGCGAAACTGAACAAGATTACGGATGAATCCGTGGTCTGCCGCTCGCACATCGACGGTTCAGAGCACGTCATGTCACCGGAGTGGTCCATGCGCGTGCAGGAGCTGCTGGGCAGCGACATCGCCATGTGTTTTGATCAGTGTACACCCTATCCGGTGGATTATAGCGGTGCGGCGGAGGCGGCGCGGCGGACGGCGCTCTGGGCCCGGCGCTCTAAGATGGCCCACACCCGCGCGGACCAGGCGCTCTTTGGCATCGTGCAGGGCTCGGTGTACGACGCCCTCCGTCTTAAGAGTGCGGAGGATATCACGGCGCTGGACTTCCCGGGCTACGGAATCGGTGGACTGTCTGTGGGCGAGCCGCACGAGGATATGTACCGTGTCCTTGACCTGCTGAATGGTGTGATGCCGCGGCAAAAGCCGCGCTACCTCATGGGAGTGGGCTACCCTCCAAACATTGTTGAGGGCATTGCGCGGGGCGTGGATATGTTCGACTGCGTGCTGCCCACGCGCAACGGCCGCAACGGGACGCTCTTTACATCCTTTGGACGGGTCAATATCAAGGCGAAGAAATATGAGCGGGACTTTGGCCCCCTGGACCCGGAGTGTGACTGCTACCTCTGCCGGAACTTCACGCGGGCCTATCTGCGCCATTTATACCACTGCGGTGAAATTCTGGCTGCGCGTCTGTGCACATGGCACAACCTCCGATTCACACTCCGTCTGGCGGAGCGCGTCCGGGAGGCCATTCTCGCTGGTACCTTCCCGGCGTTTCGCGAGGAGTTTAACGCGCGCTGGAAGGATTCCCGGGAGGATTTGGCATGAAAACGCTTCTTTTTACGCTTGACCCGTGGAACCCGGACCCTGTTGTTTTGAAGGAGTCGGCTGACGTGATTCGTCGGGGCGGGCTGGTGGCCTTCCCGACGGAGACGGTCTATGGCTTGGGTGCTAACGCCTTGGATCCGGAGGCTGTGAAAAAGATTTACGCCGCCAAGGGACGCCCCTCGGATAATCCTCTGATTCTCCACCTTAGCCGTCCCGAACAGGCAGAATATCTGGTTTACATGGATGATCGGGCACGGCGGCTAATGGCTGCCTTCTGGCCGGGGCCCCTGACGCTGGTGCTGAAAGCCAGAGATGTCATTCCCCCCGTGACGCGGGGAGGGCTTGACACGGCGGCACTGCGGATGCCGGATCACCCCATCGCTTCGGCCCTAATTGAAGCGTCGGGCTGTCCCCTTGCGGCCCCCAGTGCGAACGTCAGTGGCCGTCCCAGCCCCACGGACGCACAGACGGTTTGGCAAGACCTTCAGGGGCGTGTGGATAGAGTCCTGGATGGCGGGCCCGTGCGTGTGGGTATTGAGTCCACTGTGGTTGATATCAGTACGGAGCGGCCCCTTCTGCTTCGTCCGGGGGGAATGTCCCGCGAGATTCTTGAGGAGTTTTTGGGTGTCCCCCTGGGTGTTCCGGATGGACAGAGCAAACGGCGGTCGCCCGGCACGCGTTATCGTCACTATGCACCAGCCGTCCCAGTGAAGATATGGAGCCCCGGTGATCCCCTGGAACTTGAAGAGGGGTATTCTCCCTCCGAGTGGGCCTTTATGGGGCTAAGTGAGCCGCCGGCGCACTTTGGGTACGTCCTGCGCTTTGCGTCCGTTGAAAACTACGCGCGGGGAGTTTTTACGGGTTTTCGAACGCTCGAGACCGTGTGGAAAGGGATTGTTGCTGAGTGGCCGCCGGAGTCGGGGGTCGGACTTGGACTGAGAGATCGAATTTTACGTGCTGCATCGATATCAGAAGGGGAATAAAGGGTATAATACAATAGATAGAAGTGAAATTTACGCTGGAGGAATGAAGATGCGTTGGATTATTTTGGCATTGTCCTTGGGTGCGTCTATTACGTCTATAATTCATGGAGTGTTCATGCTCTTTGGCTCCCTTTCCATTGGAGCGGGGCCCGTTGGACTCTCAGCAATTTGGCTGGCAAGCCTGCCCATTATCTCTGCGATAGCCGCCTTGATTGGAGGCATCGTCGCCTTTGGAGGAAGCCGCTGGGGTGCGCTCTTCCTTGGCCTTGCTACGGTCCTCTGCGCCTTTGCCCCCAGAGATATCTGGATATATGGCGGTCTTTACTGCGTTGGGGCGTTGCTTTGCATCTTCCTCCGCCCGCAGAAAGAACGTGTTGATTATTATTATGATGATGGCTACGATGCAGAGGATCTGGATGACCTGAACGATGAAAGAAGTGAGGAGGACTACGAGGAAATATACGAGCGGCGCATGGCCCGAAGAGACTCTAAACGCTCCATGAACGCCCAGTCTCTCTCTTCCGCCTCAGAAAGTGCTCCCAAGGTGAGGCGCCGTAAGTCCAAGACGTGCCCATACTGTGGCGCGACGGTTGCGATTGAACACCGTTTCTGCCCGGAGTGTGGAGAAAGCCTCCAGGTTCCCTCCCATGCCGAAATCCCTGTTTCTGCTCCGGCAGAATCCGGCGAGACAACCCTGGAGAGTACGGCCGCTTCACCGCTGACGGAGCCCCGGGAACCTCAGGAGGAGACGATCCCTTCCCGTTTGAGCTCAGAGGACTTTCAGTCCGCCAACAGCGCGAACCTTCCCCCAGAGCCCCAGTCTGCCCCAAGTGTCCAGCCTATGCGCGTCGTTGGGCCAACCTCTCAGTATCATGAGATGGAAGAGGAAGAGCCTGTTGTCGAGTCTACGAGGTCCTCTGCTTCGTCGCATAGGGTTTTTGTCCGCCCTGAACGTGAGGATATGGAGCTCCCCAAGCGTCCCATTGAGATCAATCCTGATATGTCCTATCATGATTTCGCTCAATATGCGCACAACCGCCGCGGAAAGTATCACCGCCGCTCCGCCGGTCGCCGCTTCCTCAGCATCCTTCTCCTCATTGTCGCGGTTGGAGGTGCGCTGTGGTTCCTCCTTGGGCTCAGGAAACTTCCGGAAGGAGAGCTTCCACCCGCCGTGCGTCCTATTACCACCACCAGTGAATCTCCTGTGGCGGAGGTGAAGAAGGAGGATGATGTCCTCGTTCAGCCCGTCAAGCCACAGGCGCCTGCAGCGACGGACGCGCTTCCTGCCTTTACGCCGAGCCGGTCGTCCAAACAGGGCATTATCACGCGCACTAACGTGAATATGCGGTCGGATCACACCACGGCCTCAAAAAAGGTCGCTACACTTAGCCAGAACACGCGCTTTGATGTTTTGGATTCGTGGTCGGACCGGAAATATACGTGGTATCAAATCCGTACCCAGAGCCAGAGCAAGGAAGGATGGGTCCGCGGTGACCTTCTCCAACTGGTGGGCGGGGAACTGCCCGCAGGGTACACGAAGGCGCTTCTCGTGACCTTCGGCAAAAACAAGGCAGAGCTGAGCGAAAAACTGGGCCGGCCGTCCAAGACTACGAACTCCACGATGGATTGGAGCGGCCTGAGCGCGACCTTCCGGGGCGAGAATGTCTCCCGTCTCCGGTTGTCCAATGCTCAACGTGAGCTGAAGAACGGGCTCAAGGTGGGTATGTCAATGACGGCGCTCATCCAGCTTATGGGGTATCCCTCCAACGTTTCGCAAAACCAGATGCAGTACAACGAGGCCGGCAAGACGGGTGTGTCCGTTCAGATCAACAAAAACTCCGTCAGGAATATCACCGTCAGCGAGATACGGTAAAGGGCAAACCCATAACAAACGTTCGTCCTTTTTATGTGGGGCCTGTGGCCCCACATTTTTCATCTTTTAGAATCTCCTTAGCCGTGTGAATGATGACACGGGGATGCGAAGCAGGAATTATCTCTGTCTCAAAATAAAAACGGCGATGAGGAGATTCCACGCCCCAGGCCCTTACGCAGGAACAACTTAGGCAGACAAGTGCCGGAACTGGCATCAGGCTGCAGCAGCACGACATTTTCATCGGCCTGAATGATTAGATTAAATGAGGGCACCTCCTGAGTCCTTCGGGCACTTTACTTGTTTTTTCCCTTGACGCGCCCTTGCCTATGGGGTAAATTCTTCAGCGAATTGAAGCTCAGATACCCCGGGAGGTGCGGCATGATTCAGAAGAACTTTGTTCTCCACTCGGAGTGGCCCGCAGCAGGTGACCAGCCGGAGGCCATCGAATCTCTGATTCGCGGCCTGAGGGACGGCAGCCGCTTTCAGACGTTGATGGGCGTCACGGGCAGCGGCAAGACCTTCACCATGGCTAACGTCATCGCGGCGATGAATCGCCCGGCCCTGGTGCTGGCCCACAACAAGACCCTTGCCGCACAGCTTTACAGCGAATTCAAGGCCTTCTTCCCGGAGAACGCCGTCCATTATTTCGTCAGCTACTACGACTATTATCAGCCGGAGGCCTACATCCCATCCAGTGATACTTATATTGAGAAGGACGCCTCCATCAATGATCGCATCGAGCGGTTGCGGCTGGCTGCGACGAAGGCCCTCATCGAGCGGCGGGACGTGGTGGTGGTGGCCAGCGTGTCCTGCATCTACGGCCTGGGGGAGAAGGTGAATTACGAGAACGCCATCTTCTCCTTCAAAGAGGGCCAGCAGATCGAGCACCGCGAATTTCTGGAGCATCTGCTGGAGAACTACTACGAGCGGAACGACACCGTGCTGGAACCGGGAAAGTTTCGCGTCCGGGGCGACACCATTGAGATCCTTCCCGCCTACGACGAGAACTGCATCCGCGTGACGTTCTTTGATGACGAGATCGAGCGCATTGACATTGTGGAACCTCTCACCGGGCATCTGGTGGAGCACACGCCGGAGGCGTCGGTGTTTCCCGCTCAGCACTACGTCACCCAGACGGACGCCATTGCCCACGCCGTGCCCCTCATTGAGGAAGAACTGTCCCAGGTGAAGGAGCGGTTCACGGCGGAGGGAAAGCTCCTGGAGGCCCAGCGTATCGAGATGCGGACCCGCTACGACCTGGAGATGCTCACCGAGGTGGGCTACTGCTCCGGCATTGAGAACTATTCCGTCTATCTGGACGGGCGACAGCACGGCGAGCCTCCCGGCACGTTCATCGACTTCTTCCCGGACGACTACCTGCTGTTTGTCGACGAGTCCCACATCACGCTGCCCCAGGTGCGGGGGATGTTCAACGGCGACCGCGCCCGCAAGACAGTCTTAGTTGAGAACGGCTTTCGCCTGCCCTCCTGCCTGGACAACCGGCCCCTGCACTGGGAGGAATTTAAGGGGCACATGCACACGGCGGTGTTCGTCTCCGCCACGCCGGGGGACTATGAGAAGGAGATCTCCACTCAGGTGGTGGAGCAGATGATCCGCCCCACGGGCATCCCGGACCCGCTGGTTGAGGTCCTGCCCGCGCGGGGGCAGGTGGATGATTTACTCGAACGGCTGAGAACGGTGAGCGAAAAGGGCGAGCGGGCCCTGGTGCTGACGCTGACCAAAAGATCCTCCGAGGATCTGGCGGACTACCTGAGCGAGCTGAAGTTCAAGGTTCGCTACATTCACTCGGAGCTGAACACCTTTGAGCGCGCGGAACTGATTCACGACCTGCGGACCGGGGCGGTTCAGGTACTGGTGGGAATCAACCTTCTGCGGGAGGGGATGGACCTGCCGGAGGTCACGCTGGTGGCGATTCTGGATGCGGACCGTGAGGGATATCTGCGGTCCTACCGCTCCCTTATCCAGATTATGGGCCGGGCCGCGCGTAACGTGAACAGCCAGGTGATTCTCTACGCGGACGAAGAGACGGAAAGCATTCGCCAGGCTGTGGAGGAGACCCGCCGTCGCCGGGAGAAGCAAATGGCCTTCAACGAGAAGCATGGCATCGTGCCCCGCAGCGTGGAGAAGGAGGTCACAAACCTCCTGCCGCCAGAGCTTGCCGCCGCCTACAGTATCTCCGGCACGGGCAAGACGGAGGCGCCGAGGCGGACCGCCGCTCAGTCGATGACCATCCGGGAAATGGAGCAGGCCATGTGGGAGGCCGTGGAGAAGCTGGACTTTGAGCGGGCCGCTGCGCTGCGTGACCTCATCTCCGAGACAAAGGGCGAGGCCATGGGGAAACCTGATGGCCCGGTTCCCAGGGGTTTCAGACAGCGTAAACGTGCCCGGGAGCGGCCGAGGAAATAGAATAAAGAAAATTATCAGGAGGAAAACATCATGTCAAGATCTCTTTTGATTGTGGACTGTCAGTATGACTTCATCGATGGTACGTTGGCCTGCGGAGGCGCGGAGGCTGCAGTGAAAAAGATTGTCGGGTATATCAACGCCCATCCGGACGTGAGTGTGATGTATTCGGCAGACTGGCACGGCCCAAATCATTGCAGTTTCACGAAGAATGGCGGGACATGGCCGGTGCACTGCGTTGCCGAAAGCCACGGCGCAGCCATTCACGAGATGTTCTCCCGTGATGTGCTTCGCCCGGAACAGCGTCCCAACGATGCGACGGTCTACCACAAGGGTACGGACGATGCCAGGGAGGAGTACTCCGCTTTTGAGGCCAGAAACGCTGCGGGGCACACCGTCTCTCAAGACGCAGGGAACACTGTGACTGTCTGCGGCATCGCCAGCGAGTTCTGCGTTCGGGAGAGCGTACTGGCCCTGCTGGGGGCGGGCCGGCGGGTGACACTGCTGATAGACGCCCTGGGCTGGGTGGACGAAGTGGAACACCACAAAAATCTGAAGGACCTGGAGACCCAGGGGGTAACCCTGGCCCGTGTTTAGAAAAAACCGGCGGCAAGAAAATTCTCTTGCCGCCGGTTTTTTATCAGGTGAGGAAGGTACTTCACCGCATTACGCGTTATCCACAAGCTTTATGCTGCCTTTACTGAGCTTCTTTCCGCTTGCCTTATCAAAGAAAAGCAGCCCGCTGCCCACAAAGTTAAAGTACAACGGGGTGTTGACGGTGTAGTCCACGCCGCCGAACTTCACGCTGGTGATGAGCTGTCCCTCTGCCTTCAGCTGAACGGTGGTTTCCATGCCGGCTGGGAGCGCTGCGTAGACAACTCCCCTGAGATCCCCCTCCTCCAGTTGAACGAACTCGGGGCGTACGCCAAGGACGGCGTTGTCCTTGCTTCCTTCTTGCAGATCAATAAGGGGATCATCCCCCTCGAAAAGGAACGTGTGCCCCATGGCTGTGAGCTTTGCGGTGTTCATGCCGGTCCTCTCCGCGAAGGCAGGAATGAAGTTCATCGTCGGGCTGCCCACAAATTCCGCTGCGAACAGGTTGATTGGGTCGTTGTAAACCCTCAGCGGGGGAGCGAACTGCTGGAGCAGGCCGTTGTTCATCAGGCAGACATGGGTTGCCAGCGTCATGGCCTCGAGCTGGTCGTGGGTGACGTAGACGAAGGTAGAGTCTGTGCTGGCGTGGAGACGTTTCAGCTCTGTGCGCATCTCAAGGCGGAGCTTGGCGTCCAGGTTGGACAGCGGCTCGTCCATGAACAGGACTTTGGGCGCCGGGGCAAGGGTACGGGCTATGGCGACACGCTGCTGCTGTCCCCCGGAGAGCTCGCTGGGGTAACGCTTCCCAAAGGTTTCAATCTGAAGCAGGGTGAGCATTTCCTCCACCCGGTCACGTATGCGGTCCTTGGTCCAGCCCAGATTCTCAAGGCCAAAGGAGATGTTCTGATAGACCGTCATGTGGGGCCAGAGTGCGTAGTTCTGGAACAGGAAGCCGATGTCGCGCTTTGCCGGGGAGATGTTGACTCCTGTGGCGGAGTCGAACACCACGGTGTCCCCAATGGTGATGCGGCCTTCTGTGGGGGTCTCCAGCCCGGCAATCATGCGGAGGGTCGTGGTCTTTCCGCAGCCGGAGGGGCCAAGGAGCGTGATGAACTCCCGATCCTCGATGACCATATTGAGATCCTGCACAGCGTTGTGCGCACCGGACTTGTCAAAGCGCTTTGTAATGTGTTCCAATATAATCTTAGGCATTGTTCAACTAACCTCCTATGCCCCTGTCGAGGCTTGCGCCCGTCAGTTTGTTGACGGCAAACTGGATGACCAGCACCACCAGGATAATGAGCAGGTTGATGGCGTTGCTCGCCTGGGTGAGGCCCGTGCGGCTGTACTCCTGAAGCAGCGTGGTGAGGAGCGTCGTGTAGCTTGCAGCCAGAAGGACGAACAAACTCATCTCACGCATGCAGGAGATGAAGGGCAGCAGATAGCCGCTGATGAAGCTGGCCTTCTGGATGGGGAACAGCACACGCATCATGCGCTTCCACCAGGGAACGCCCATAATGACTGCCGCTTCCTCGATTTCCCCGGATAACTGGAGCATGGCGCTGGTCCCCGCGCGGGAGGCGAAGGGCATGAATTTCACGGAGCCCACCAGCATCAGCAGGAAGAAGGAGCTGTCCAGCCAGGTGAACCCCTTGGTGTAGGACAGGGCCAGGTACACCGCGCCGAAACTCATGGATGGGATGAGGTAGGGGAGGAAGGCCAGGTCGGACATAAGCGTTGCCGCCCGACTGCCGCGTTTGCGAGCCACGGCGTAGCCAATCAGCATGCCGAAGGTCCCTGCAAAGATGGAGACCAGTACGCTCAGCAGCAGGCTGCGCCCCATGGCCTGCCACAGGGTGGCGCTGCGAAGGATGCCGATGGTGTCTCCCTTGTTGCTGCCCTCAAAGAGCTCCGTTGATGTCCAGTAACGCAGCGTGAAGGTTGACCAGTCGCCGGGGACCTCGAACAAACTCTCCATGGCGAAGGACACAAGTGGCATGATGGCGAAGAATGCCACGATGACAATCAGGATAACGGCGGCAGACGTCCGCGCCCGGCCGAGCTTGACGAGTGAGACCTGCCCGGACTTGCCCGTGACGGTGGTGAAGCTCTTGCGAGTGCCGGTGAGCCAGTTGTTCAGTGTCAGGATGCCGATGGAGAAAACCATCAGCACGATAGCGACGACGTAGCCCTGCCCGATGGTGAACCCTGTGTTGACAAGGTTCCGCATCTGCACGGAGATGGAGACGAAGTTGTTTCCGGAGCTGATGCTGCTCTTGTTCAGGAAGAAAGGTACGGTGAACGAGCTGATGGAGCTGGAGAACACCAAAAGTACTGTGCTGACCAGCGCGGGCAGCACGATAGGCAGCGTGATTCTGCGGAGTATCTTGAAGCGGCTGGCCTTGAGCACGGTGGCCGCCTCCTCGAGGTTGGCATCCATGTTGCGGAGGATGCCGCCGATGAGGATGTAGGCGAAGGGGGCATAGTGCAGACCAAGACTCATGGCGCATGGCAAAAGGCCGTAGACCATGAACTCCGGCACGCAGATGCCCGTCGTGGACTGGAGAATGCCCATGCCGGCATTGATGGACGTGTTCTTGAAGAAATTCTCCCAGAACATGGCCATGGACCAGCTTGGCATGATGTATGGAAACACGAAGACGGTTGAGATGAACTGTTTGGCGGGAAGATCCGATCGCGTGATGAACCATGCCACAATCCCGCCGAACAGCACTGCCACTACACAGGATATCAGCGCCATGAGGGCGGACTGACCCAGCGGAATCCAGAACTTCGTCTCAGCGTAGTTATATTCCTTGCTTGTCAGTAGTTCCGTCCAGTGGTGGAAGGTCCAGCTTCCGTCGGCAACGTCGTCCCCAATCCAGATTGCTTCCTGATTGCCGTTGACCTTGAAGGAGCCTGTCAGCAGCGTTCCCAACGGGAATACCACCGTCAGCAGCAGCAAAGTCAGGAAGATGACTGTTATCAGGTTCGCCGGCTTGGAACAATAGGATTTAATATTTTGCATAAACGCACCTTCTTGATTAGAAACTTGCGCCGTAAGGCTGAATTAGAAACTTGCGCCGTAAGGCTGAATCAAAAGCTCACGCCGCAGGGCTGAAGGGGTGAAAACCGCCTCCCGAAGGAGGCGGTGCGAATAACCAGATCTGGAACCAGGCTCTATTTACCGGACATCTGCATATTGATGAACTTCACCACGGAGCGGTAGGCGGAGTCGAGGTAGTCCACATCCTCTACAATGCACTTAGCCTTCCACTGGGTAAGCGCCGGGTCAGCAGGGATGCCGTTTGCCGGGTCACCTGGCAGGGTGTGGATTTTCTGATTGCCGGAGTAGTAGCCCATGATGCCGCCCCAGCCGGCGTTGAAGCCCTCTGCTGTGTGCAGGTAGCGGATAAAGAGGCAGGCAGTGTAGGGCAGGTGCGCGGTCCGTGGAATCAACGTCCACATATTATAGACGAACCCGTTGAAGCCCTCGACCTCATAGTTCCAGCCTGACGCAGCCACTGTCTTGGTGTAGTATTTGTCCGTGCCCTTGTACTCATCCTTGTAGTACTCGTAGTCCTTCAGCTTGTTGAGTCCCGCGAAAATGATCCGCCCGTCGTCGGCATAGTTGTTGATCGCCTTGACCTCCTTTGTGTCCGAGGAGTGCCAGTAACCCACGTTCTTAATGAATTCCGCGATGAATTTAAATCCGATGTTATGATAGCCCTCCGTGGCGGGGTCGCAGTCCTTGCCAAAGTAGCTCTTGTAGGCCTTTGCCAGCTTCTCGCAGGAACTCTCACTGGTCAGCATGATGAGGAAGTTCATGTTCACATCCTCGCCCAGGGGACTCTGGAAAGACACGTTGTGCAGGCCCTTGAGACTCACGCCGTCAGCCCCGGTCATCTGCCAGACATTCTTGAGCTGGTCCATTCCGGCCTTTGTGCGTTCATAGATGAAGACCTTGTTAAAGGTGACGCCAACGAGAGGATTCTGGTCTTCCGGGGCGATGCCGAACTCCTCGCCCTGGGGAACGTAGCTTAGCAGGAAATGGGTATCCAGCATGGCGTTCTTCAGGAAGGAGGCGTCCTGGAACATGACGAAGTCAGCAATGTAGCTGCCCGCCTTCTGCGCGGCGGAGAGCTTGGGCTGATACTCGCTGCCCTTCTTGCTGTTATAGGCAGTACGGCCTGCCGCCCAGGAGTACTTCTTCTCGAACTTTGACAGCGCCTTCTTGACGCCGCTGGTCAGGGAGTCCGCGTTGAATGTCTCATCGGGGTTGGCTTCCAGCTCCGCCTTGGCGGCGGCCTCAAGCTCAGCGAGGGACATCTTCTCCGCGGCCTTGATGGCTTCCTCCACGTCAGCATAAGAGACGCTGGCGCAGGTCATGACCGCGAACGCCATCACAAACGCGCACGTTGTTAAAAGAACCCGTTTCCAACTACTCATTGCCTTTCTCATTCCCGTCACTCCTTTTTTGTCTTACAGACTGCATAGTCTGCAGCTTTGCACACGTTAATCCCATCCATCCAGGAAAAGGGAATTTCAGATGTTATACCACGACGTCTCTTTATTATTATAGGAGATTATGGTGTTTATGCAAATTCCCGCCGCATCACGCCGTCCGCTGGGAGATGCCTTTCATGCCGGAAACGGCCCAATCCTCGTTCAGCACTGAGACAACGCTGCCGCAGTATGAGCACTGGGCGGATGCGTTGATTTTTAGAGGGGCGCCGCAGTAAGGGCAGTTTACCGTCTGTGTCTGGCTGTCCGAGGTCAGGACGCCCGTCTTTCGGACCAGCTCCCACTCGTACTCCATGAACTTCTCGCGGTCCTTTTCACCAGAGACCACATTCCCCGTCCGGTCATCCAAAATGTAACTCACAATCCGGGTCTTCAGCCGCACGGCGAGGTAGTCCATCCCGGCGGACTGCCAGTAACCCAGGATGTTCGTATCCAACACCGCGATGTTCTCCGTGCAGTCCGTCCGACGGGCCTTGCGGAGCGCATCAAGCTGGCGGTCCATCTGATTGTAGAAGGCGTCCGTCATGTAGGGCCTCAGGAACGAAATGTCCTTGTTGTGCCAGGCATCCTGCATCTGGACGTAGAGGTTTGCCAGATGCGCCCTGAGTTTCGCCTCGTCAAACTGCGGGTCCAGCGCGAGGTAGCTGCTGATGGGCTTCAGGTTTCGGTTCACGGGTTCGGGCTCAATGTAAACGGGTGCGGAACCCTGCTGTGATTTTTTCTTGTTTTGGTTCAGGAAGATGATCCCCACGACGACGAGGACGATGACCGCGAGCATCCAGTCATCCCCGTCGGAGGAGAAGAACGAGCCCACAGCGGCCGCCGCAAAGAGGTCCCCGCCGCCGCTGTAGCTGCTATGGCTGCCGCCCCCGCCACTCCAGCCGCCGCCTCCTCCGCTGTGACTGCTGCCGCCGTAGTCGCTGTTGCCCGAGAAGCCGCCAAAGTCAGCCCAGGTTCCGTTTGGAGCCAGGCACAGGCAGAAGGACATGAAAAGGGCGACCATCAGGATCCCGAAGAAATGTTTTTTCATGAGATACCTCCATTTAAAAAAGCGCCGGATGGCTGGCGCGAAATTGACATTTTAAGATATCATAACATAAACGGGAGACCAAGGGACTCCTTCAAAGGAGGTATACGAATGAAACGATTTTTTTACGCGATGCTGTGCGCGTTTCTTCTTGCCGGGCCGGCCGGGGCCTGGAGGGGAGAAGTGGGCTGGACATTCCAGGCGGGCTCGGAGATTACCACCGGTATTGCTGTTTCGGGCGGGCTTGTGCTTGTTGGGGATGGGACCGGAACGCTCTACGCCGTGCAGAGGGCCTCGGGACAGCAGGCCTGGGCCTATCAGGGAACAAATACCATTGTAGGGACGCCCTCCGTCATGGATGACAAGGTCATTTTTGCCCAGGCGGATGGAACGCTGACGTGCCTACGGCTTTCAGATGGCTCCGTTGTCTGGCAGAGCCTTCCCCCCGATACCGGGGCCGCGACCCTGACGGACGGGACGGCCGTGGGCGGCGGCAGGGTGTTCCTTGTCAAGGGAGACGGAAAGCTCTATGCCCTGAGCGCGGAGGACGGCAAGCCTTTATGGACCTACGAGTCCAGTCAGGAACTGCGCAGCGCCCCGGCATTCAGCGATGGGCATCTTCTGTTGGGAGAGCAGGGGGGCGTGTTCAGCGTCATTGACCCGGAGAATGGTCGGCGCCTGACGGGCGGTGGTGCGGGCGGCGCCATCAATACCCCAACGGTCAGCGAGGGCAGTGCGTTCTTCTCCAGCTGGGATGGCTCCGTTCAGCGTATCAAGCTCAAGGGGACCCTCCCCCAGTGGAAGGTCAACGTGGAAGATCCCGTGACGACTTCTCCCACTATTGCAGGAGGAAAGGTTTTTGTGGGGACGGCCAGAGGAAACATCGCCGCGATTGACGCGAAGGGCGGAAAGATCCTGTGGCAGTTCAACACCCAGGGCGGCGACGTCATGGCACAGCCCGTCGTCGGAGAGGGGATGGTGTTCGCCGGAGGCGGGCAGGGTGTTCTCTCCATTCTTAACGCCGACACGGGGAAGCTCCTTTCCACCTTCACCACCGGTGCCGGTATCAATGGAACTCCCGCCTTTGAGGGCGGTGTGCTTTACCTGGGCAGCGGGGACGGCAGCCTGTACGCGATTATGTAAGACGCGCTGTGTCTGAGCCAGACCTTCGCGCCTGCTGCGGGACACAGAGTCAGAGTTATACAGGCTGAAAAAAAAGAAGGGCGGAGCCGTACGGCTCCGCCCTTTAATCTGCGGTTTAACCCAGCTTCGCCAGCTCCTGCCACAGCTCGCGCTGTTTGTCGGTCAGGTGCCGCGGGATCTCGATGCAGATGCGGACAAAGAGGTCCCCGCTGCCGCCCTCGCGTCGTGGCATTCCCTTGCCGCGGAGGCGCAGGCGCTGCCCATCCTGAATGCCGGGCGGCATCTTCATCGTGACGGAGCCGTCCAGCGTCTCCACCTGGATGTCTCCGCCAAGGACGGCCTCCCAGGGAGCGACCTTCATCTCCCGCGTCAGGTCGTAGCCACTAATGGAGAAGACGGGGTGCGGCGCCAGGTGCAGATTCACATAGATATCCCCGCCGCCGTTTGCCTTGCCGGGAAGACGGATCTGCGAGCCCTCGGTGATGCCCCTGGGCAGACGCACATTGAGGGTCCTTCGGTTGCTGCCCCGACCACTCAGCACCAGCGTGTGAGTCCCGCCACGAAAGGCATCCTCCAGAGACAGTTCCAGGTCCACCTCACTGTCCCGCTGGACGGGCTGTCCGCGAAAACCGCCCCTCTGCGTGCCGGAGAAGAAGTCAGAGAATCCGCCGCCGCCAAAGAGCGTCTTGAAGAAATCGCTGAAGCCGCCCATGTCACCGCCGAACTCCATGTGAACGCCGCCGGGTGCGCCCTCCCACCCCGGGGGAGGCGTGAAATCCTGACCGGACTGCCAGTTCATTCCCAGCGTGTCGTACTTCTTGCGCTTATCCGGGTCCTTGAGGACCTCATAGGCCTCGTTGATCTCCTTGTAACGGGCCTCGGCGTCCTTCTCTTTGCAGACGTCGGGATGGTACTGTTTCGCCAGTTTTCTGTAGGCGCGGCGTATCTCATCGGCCGGCGCCGTGCGGGACACACCCAAAATTTCATAATAATCCTTATATTGAACGGACATCTCTATCAGCCCCTTATTGACCAATATTAACCTTGAAGAAGTATAACATCAAAAAAAGGGACGTACATCAAGAGAAATACTGACGCGGCGTGCTTCGGCTGCATCAAAGGGGACGTATCCCTGCGTCTGGCGCGGCACTGAGGCGTCCTGCCTGTCACATGGCATCATTATATTCCGCCTCAGTTGAACAGCTTTTTGACCTTATCGAAAAGGCCTGGCTCTTCTGTGTTGACCGGGGCTTTCATCTCCCTGGCCAGTTCTGTGATGAGCTCCCTCTGGCGGTCCGTCAGCTTCTCCGGAATGTCGATGAGGACGTGGGCATAAAGGTCCCCCCGGGAGCGGGGGCGGTTCAGGCGCGGCATTCCCTTCCCCTTAATTTTGAGAACATGTCCGTGGAAGGTGCCCGCCGGGACGGCAATTTTTTCCTTGCCGTCAATCAGCGTCTCAATCTCCACCTCTGTCCCCAGCACCGCCTGAGGATAGGTCAGGACAAGGCGGGTGTGCAGGTCCGCCCCGTCGCGCTCAAATTGCTCGCTGGCGGCAACATCCGTGACCAGGTAGAGGTCACCCGCAGGGCCGCCGTTGACTCCGACCTCTCCCGCCCCCGGGATGCGAAGCCGCGTGCCGCGCTCCACGCCCGCCGGAACCTTGACCTCCAGTTTGTGGGTCCGCCGCACCTGACCACGGCCCCCGCACTCGGGACACCGCTCATGAATAATCTTGCCCGTGCCGTGGCAGGTGGGGCAGGGGGTGACGGTGACGAACTGTCCAAAGAGGGACTGCTGCGTCTGCTGTACCTGACCGCGTCCCCCGCACGTTGTGCAAGTCTCCGGTTTCGTCCCCGCCTTGGCCCCGGAACCGTCGCAGGCCTTACACTTCTCCCAGCGGGGAATCTCCAGGTCACGGGCTACGCCCTGGGCTGCCTCCAGCAGCGTGACGCGGAGGACCATCTCCAGGTCCCCCCCGCGGCGCGGGGCGTTGGGGTTGGCCTGCCGCCGGCCCATTCCCCCGCCAAAGACCTGGGAAAAGAGGTCTCCGAACAAATCGCCGAAGTCCATGCCGCCCATTCCCCCGTCAAAGGAGGGACCGTCGGCGGAGCCGAACTGGTCATAGCGCGCCCGCTTCTCCGGGTCACCCAGGACGGAATAGGCCGCGTTGATTTTCTTGAACCGCTCCTCGGCGTCCTTGTCATTGGGATGCGCGTCCGGGTGATACTTCCGCACAAGCTGGCGGTAGGACTTCTTGATGTCTGCCTGTGTTGCGTCCCGGGGAACCTCCAGGAGCTCGTACAAATCTTCCATTTTTTTTATCCGGCACCTCGTTAAACATACTGATTAAAATTTTAAAGGGCGGAAGGTCTTTCACTCCCGCCCCTGCAATTATAACTGAAGAATGGTTCCTCTGCACCCTCCGGCCTGACGCTTCAGACTCGTTCCCGAATCAGGCGGCCCATCTCGCGGCAGCCCACAAGTTGTTTCCCTTCCTCCATAATGTCGCCGGTGCGCCAGCCTTCGTCGAGAACAACGCTCACCGCCTTCTCGATCGCCTGGGCTTCGGTCTCCATGCCAAGACTGTATCGCAGCAGGAAGGCCGCCGCCAGGATGGTGCCGATGGGATTGGCCTTGTCCTGACCTGCGATGTCCGGCGCGGAGCCGTGGATGGGCTCGTAAAGTCCCGGCCGTCCCGGCTCTCCAAGGCTCGCACTGGGAATCAGGCCGATGGAGCCGGTGATTTGGCTGGCCTCATCGGAAAGGATGTCGCCAAACATATTCTCCGTCACAATCACGTCGAACTGGCCGGGCTCCTTCACAATCTGCATGCTGGCGTTGTCCACATACATGTGGTTGAGCTCAACGTCTGGATAATCTTTCGCCACGTCTTCAACAATCTCACGCCACAGGCGGGAGGTGGTCAGCACGTTGGCTTTGTCCACGGAAGTGACCTTTTTCCGGCGCCCCTCCGCCGTCCGAAAAGCCACATGGGCGATGCGGCGAATCTCGTGTTCAGAGTAGCTCATCACGTCCGTCGCCGTGCGTTCCCCATCCCGGGTCTCTGTCCTGTGCTCGCCGAAATAAACGCCGCCGACCAGTTCCCGCACAACGATGAAGTCAATGCCCCTCTCTGCGATGTCCTTCCTCAGCGGGCAGGCGGCGGAGAGCACAGGGAACATCTTTGCCGGGCGGAGGTTGGCGTAAACGCTAAGGCCGTTCCGCAGTTTCAGCAGTCCCTTCTCCGGGCGGTTCTCCGGGGGCTGAGCGTCCCATTTGGGGCCACCCACTGCGCCCAACAGCACCCCGTCCGAGGCAAGGCAGGTCTTCAGGCTCTCCTCCGGCAGGGGGACGCCGAAGCGGTCGATGGCGTTCCCGCCCATGGGGGCTTCTTTATAAATAAACTTATGGCCGAATTTCTCTGCCACGGCGTCCAGCACGCCGAGAGCTTCTCCCACAATCTCCGGGCCTATGCCGTCTCCGCGGATGACGGCCAGACAAGCGGGCTCACGCGGCGCGACAGCGTCGCGGCGTTCGGTTGGTCGGCTGTGTCGGAGCGAGACGCAGTCGTCTCGCGGAGACCCGGCTATGGTCTTCTCCATCACGCGGCCCCCTGTTTCCTCAAAGAAGCCATGAGCCCGCCCTGGGCAATCATCTCCTTGATGAAGGGGGGGAAGGGCTCAGCCTGGTACTTTGCGCCGGTGGTCTCATCGATAATGACGCCGGTGTCGAAGTCCACGCTCACCTTGTCGCTGTCGGATATCCCCTCGCTGGCGGCGGGACACTCCAGGATGGCGAGCCCAATATTGATGGCATTGCGGTAGAAGATGCGGGCGAAGGACCTGGCGATGACGCAGGACACGCCGGAGGCCTTGATGGCGATGGGCGCGTGCTCCCGCGACGAGCCGCAGCCGAAGTTCAGCCCAGCCACCATGATATCACCGGAGCGGACCTTCTCCCTGAAGGACTTGTCGATGTCCTCCATGCAGTGGGACGCTAGCTCTTTGGGGTCCTGGCTTGCCAGGTAGCGGGCAGGGATGATGACGTCAGTGTCCACATGGTCGCCATATTTATGCGCCGTTCCATGCGCGTTCGTTAAGATGCTCATTTACTATACCTCCGACAGAAAAGATGTCTCAGTCCCCACAGGGGAGGACCTTGCCGTTGTCGGCGCATGGATGCGCCCGATTGACGACGGCCTCCGGATGCGCAATATGTCCCATGATGCCAGAAGCGGCGGCTACGGCAGGGGAGGCGAGGTAGATCTCGCTGTCCACATGTCCCATCCGGCCGACAAAATTTCGGTTTGTGGTGGAGACGCAGCGCTCCCCCGCGGCAAGGATTCCCATATAACCGCCCAGGCAAGGCCCGCAGGTCGGGGTGGAGATCACGCAGCCTGCGTCCAGAAAGACCTCCGTATAGCCGCGCTTTATGCACTCCCGGTAAACGTCCTGAGTGGCTGGGATGATGATGCCGCGGACGCCGTTAGCCAGGTGATGGCCCTTGAAAATCGCTGCCGCCTCCGCCATGTCCTCGATGCGGCCGTTGGTGCAGGAGCCAATCACCACCTGGTCGATCGTCACGTCCTTGCCTTCCCTTGCGGGTTTTGCGTTCTCAGGCAGATGAGGCCAGGAGACAGTGCAGTCGATTTCGTCCAGGTCCAGTTCTATGGTACGTACGTAGTCCGCGTCCCTGTCGGGCTCCACAGCCTCCCAGCGGCGTGAGACCCGGCTGCTGACGTATTCCCGTGTGATGTCGTCCACTGGGAAGATCCCGTTCTTGCCTCCGGCCTCGATGGCCATGTTGGCGATGGTCAGCCGGTCCGCCATGGTCAGCTCCTTCAGCCCATCGCCGCAGAACTCCAGGGACTGATACAGCGCCCCGTCCACGCCGATTCTGCCAATCAGCGTCAGGATTACGTCCTTGCCGGAGACGTAGGGCCGTTTGTGCCCGGTGACGTTTACCCTGATGGCCGCGGGAACCTTGAACCAGGTGTAACCCACGGCCATGGCAGCCCCGAGGTCGGTTGAGCCTACGCCGGTGGAGAAGGCCCCCAGCGCCCCGTAGGTGCAGGTGTGAGAGTCCGCGCCGATGATGGCCTCGCCGGGAGCCACAAGGCCCTTCTCCGGCAGGAGCGCGTGTTCTATTCCCATCTCGCCCACGTCGTAGAAGTTGTCGATGTCGAACTGCCGTGCAAAGGTCCGGCACTGCTTGCACTGGGTGGCGGACTTGATATCCTTGTTTGGCACGAAGTGATCCATCACCAGCGCGATGCGGCCCTTGTCGAAGACCTTGTCAAAACCTGCCGCCTTGAACTCGTTGATGGATACGGGCGCAGTGATGTCGTTGGCCAGCACCAGGTCGAGCTTCGCCTGGATGAGCTGCCCCGCGTGGACTTCATCAAGGCCTGCATGCTTCGCCAAAATCTTCTGCGTCATCGTCATTGCCAATTTACATTCCCCCTAAATTTGTAGAGTTTTTCATCTTCCGCCGTTCCCGCCACAAAAAGACCATCGCCATCGTGCCGACCACAAAGCTGTCCAGCGGGCCGGCGTAGAGCAGACCCTCGACGCCGCAGAGCCAGGCAAAAATTACCATCGACGGAAGCTGCAGCACAATCTGGCGGAAAAGGATCAGCGTCGTTGCAATCAGCGGTTTGCCTATTGCCTGAAAGAAGATGCTGCCCACAATCTCAAAGGCATCCAGCACAATCAGCGCCAGGAAGATTCTCAGACACTTGACGGAGAACTCGTTGTAAAGCGCGTTGCCGGAGCCGAAGATGGCGATAATGCTCCCCGGTGCGAGCTGGAACCATGCTGTGGAGACTCCCAGCACACCTACGGATATAATCAGGACCAGCTTCAGCGTCTCCATCACGCGGCCGTAATCCCGGCTGCCGTAGTTGTAGCTGAAGATGGGCTGCGCCCCCACCGCGATGCCAATCACAGCACAAAACAGCACAGCAAAGAACTTCATTGTCACGCCCAGCGCCGCTATGGGAATCTCCGCGCCGTACTTGCTCAGAGTTCCGTAATGCACCAACAGATTGTTCTGCGTGAAGAGCACCGCGACAAAACCAATCTGACCGATAAAGCTTGAGAACCCCAGCCGAACAATCTTGCCTGCCGAGCGGAAACATCCTGTGAATGCCGCCTTGTCCAGATGGATGGCCCTTGTGTGTCCGCAGAGATACCACACATACAGGGCTGCGTTGACCAGCTGGCCCAGCACCGTGGCCCAGGCCGCGCCCTTCACGCCCATTCCCAGAACGAATATGGCTACGGGGTCGCCAATCAGGTTCGTCACGCACCCCGCCACCAGCCCAAGCATGGCGAACCCGGGGCTCCCGTCGGCGCGGATGAGGCTCATCATCACGACGTCGAACAGTGCAAAAATCGTGCAGGCGCAGATAATCAAGCCATAGTCCAGCGCGTAGGGCAAAATCGCGTCTGTTGCGCCGAACACGCGGCACAACGGCGTTATGAACAACGGCAATAAAACAGACAGGGCAAGGCCGGACAGGAGGGACGCAGAGATTCCCGCGGCCATGACGCGCCTTGCCTCGTCCGTCTTGCCCTCGCCCATACACAGGTTCATGAGGCTCGCTGCTCCGTCGCCAAACATGAAGCCAAAAGCCAGCGCCACCTGCATCAGGGGGAAAATCACAGTTGTGGCCCCATTCCCGAGATAGCCCACGCCCTGCCCTATAAAAATCTGGTCTACCATGTTGTAGACGGCGCTCAGGACCAGGGAGAACATCATGGGGACAGCAAACTTAAACAGCAGCTTACCTATGTTTTCCTTTCCCAAAAGTTCGTCTTTTTCCATAATCTGCTCCTCCTGACCGAAATATCACGCAAAGCATTATGGCATGATAAAAAAACTCAATCAAGAGGAAGCCTGGGGGACTACACCTCTGCCTCGAACATCTTGTTGATGCCGTTGATATAAGCCTGGATTGACGCCTCGATGATGTCCGTGGAAATGCCTGTGCCGGTGAAGGTCCGTCCCTGCCCGTCGGAGACCTTCACCACTGCCTCGCCGATGGAGTCCTCTCCCGCTGTGACAGCGTTCAGGCTGAAGTCCGCGAGCTGTGCGTCCACGTCCAGCATTCGATTGATGGCCTTGAACGAGGCGTCCAGCGGGCCGGGGCCGGTCACGACATCCGAAAGCTCCTGGTCGCCCTTCTTCATTTTGATGTAAGCAATTTTCGGCATATCCTTGCCCGTGTTGATGACATGGCTTATCAGGCTGCATATCGCCGGCGCGGACTCGTTACGGCTGTGGTGGAGGACAAGGGCCTCGATATCGGCGCTGGTGATGTTCTTCTTCTTGTCCGCCAGGTTTTTGAAGCGCACAAACACTTCCTCAAGCTCCGTGTCGGAGAGCTCATAACCCATTGACTCCAGCCGCTCGCGCAGGGCGTGCTTTCCGGAGTGCTTACCCAGGACAAGCGTGCTGCGGGTGAGCCCAATGTCCATGGGATTCATGATTTCATAGGTCTGGGTATTGGCGATAACACCGTGCTGGTGTATCCCGGCCTCGTGGGCGAAAGCGTTGGCCCCTACGATGGGCTTCGTCGGCGAGATGGGGACGCCGATGATGTTGCTGAGAAGTTTGCTGGCACGGTAGATCTGGCGTGTGTCAATGCCTGTGTCCGCGTCGTAGAAGTCCCGCCGGGTGCGCAGCGCCATGACAATCTCCTCCAGGCTGGCGTTGCCCGCACGTTCGCCGATGCCGTTGATGGTGCATTCCACCTGCGTTGCCCCCGCTTTGACGCAGGCCAGGGAGTTGGCCACCCCCATACCCAGATCGTTGTGGCAGTGGACGGAGATATCCACGTTTTCAACACCTTGGATATTTTCCCGAAGGTATGTGATCAGGTCTCCCATCTCCTGGGGGGTGGAGTAGCCTACCGTATCCGGCACGTTGAGTGTTGTGGCGCCGGCGGAAACGGCGTTTGAATAGCATTGGGCCAGAAACTCCCTGTCGGATCGCGAGGCGTCTTCGGCGGAGAACTCGATATCCGCGCACTTAGCCTTCGCGTAACCGACCATGTCCGTGATGTTTTGAAGCACCTGCTCCCGTGTCATGCGGAGCTTGTACTGCATGTGAACGTCGCTGGTGGCGATGAAGACGTGGATACGGGGATTTTTTGCCTCCTTGACGGCTTCCCACGCTGCGTCGATGTCGCCCTTTGTGGCGCGGGCGAGGCTCGCCACGATGCAGTGCGTGTCCTCTGACAGAGAGGCGGCGATGGTCTGCACGCTCTTGAAGTCCATAGGGCTGGCAATAGCAAATCCTGCCTCGATCACGTCCACGCCCAGCCGATCAAGCTGACGAGCCATGGCGGCTTTCTCGTTCAGATCCATGCTGCAGCCAGGTGACTGCTCGCCATCCCTCAGTGTCGTGTCAAAAATTTTGATGCGTTTCATGGACATGCTTTCTCCTTCCAAAAATAAAAAAATCCGGAGTCCC
>JAIKZX010000142.1 GCA_024681935.1 Fretibacterium sp. | reverse complement strand
ATGATCTTATCCCGGTTCATTTCCGCCGTTTCAGGAATTGATTGTTTATCGTTCATTTCAGTTCTTCCTCCCGGTACTGTCAGGGTTTATGCGCAAATCAGCCGGCTGGCATTCATCGAACGGAGCTGGAAGTCCTCTTTTGCGATTACGCTTTCTCCCCATTTTATTAAATAGTATTAACCATCATTTTTACAATTATAATGTATCCATAAGGAGAAGTAAATCATCAGGCAGTCCGGGCCGCGACATTGTCAGAGATCATGCGCAAATCGGTTCACGGCCCCGGCAAACGGGTCCGCCCCCTTTGTCCCCCGCGGCTCAGTTCCACTCCTCACCCCTCTGCCTGGAAATTGCTTTGACATCGCGTAAACGCTGTTGTTCTCTGCCAAAACATTGACAACCCATTCAAAAATTATAAAATAAGAAATATCTAATCCGTTCACCTGTGCCCTGCGGGTATTGGGTCATCGTGCGGAGGAATCAGTTAAATTGAGGAAAGGATCGTTTGCCTTATGCTTGTCAATATGAAGGAGATGCTGCTCAGCGCCGACCGCGACGGTTACGCGGTCATGGCAGTCAACAGCGTGAACATGGAAATGGCGCGGGCGGTCATCGAGGCCGCCAATGAGGAGCACTCCCCCATCATTGTTCAGATGGGACGCAGCCAGATGGCCAAGCTCGCTCACGCAGAGGATATCCTGCCCATGATCATCGCCATGGCAAAGCGCGCGGATGTGCCCGTGTGCCTCAATCTTGACCACGGCCCCGATTTTAAGACGGAAGTCGACGCCATTCACCGCGGGTTCACCAACGTGATGATCGACGCTTCCTCTCTGCCCTACGAGGAGAACGTGCGCCGCACGCGCATCGTCGCTGACCTTGCGCACGCCAGCGGCATCACTGTCGAGGCAGAGCTGGGACATGTGGGGCAGGCGGCGGACGGCGACGGACGCACGGCGGATATGTACACCAACGTCGCGCAGGCGGTGGATTTTGTGCAGAAAACCGGCGTCGACGCGCTGGCGGTCGCTATCGGGACGGCACATGGAAAGTATCCCGCGGGCTTCGTCCCCCGGCTGGACTTCCAGCGCCTGGCCGAGCTCAAAGCGGCGCTCAAAATGCCCCTCGTCCTTCATGGCGGTTCCGGCTCCGGGGATGAGAATATCCGCAAGGCGGTGGCCGGCGGCATCAACAAGATCAACGTTTGCACCGACGCGTTCCACGCGGCAGAGCTCGCGATGAAGACAAAGTGGGAGCATGAGCCCGAGACGGACTACCTGAACATCATGGTGACAGCCGAGTCCGCCATCAAGCAGTTCGTCAGGGACTACATCCGCATGATAGGCTCCAACAACCGTTACATTTTCGACTTCGCCGGCAACGGCAGCAGGGAGTGAGACGAGCGCTGCTTCGGGCAGCACACGCGTCACCTGGAGCCCCGGCGGTTTTTCCGCTTAAAAAAAAACAGCGGCAGAGAAAATTTCTCTGCCGCTTTCGTTTGCTGAAAAAAAAAGTCCGCGGGGATGTCCCGCGGACCGTCATCTGCCTCCTCAGGGAGGCTACCGAAGCTCCAGACGCCCCAGGGCGACCCGCCTGGTGGTTTCCCTGTCGAAGAGGACGGCGTAGTCGCCCTCGAAGTTGAAACGGACGATGGAATCCATCTTGTAGTCGATGCGTCCGAAGACGACGGCGGAGAGCGTGATGCCCTGCGTGTCGAGAGATAGCACCGTGTCCATGCCCGTCGGCAGTGAGGAGATGACCTTTCCCTCAAGGCCGCCGTCGTCAATGATCTTAACGGACTCCGGACGGATACCCAGCACATAACGTCCCTCGCCCGCCCCGAAGTCCGCCGGGGCATTGGGGCGGAAGATCACGTCAAAGGACGCCGCTTTCAGTTCAAGGCCGCCCCCCTCCCGGGGGATCCCGGCGCATTCGACGAAGTTCATGGAGGGGTTGCCCATAAAGTCGGCGCAGAACATATTGTCCGGCTCGCCGTACAGCTCCAGCGGAGGGCAGTATTGCTGCAAAACCCCGGTCTTCATCAGGCAGATCTTGCTGGAGAGCGTCATTGCCTCCGACTGGTCGTGGGTCACATAGACAAAGGTGGCCCCGGTGTTCAGGTGAAGCCGCTTCAGCTCGGCACGCATGTCGTTGCGCAGCTTGGCGTCGAGGTTGGACAGCGGCTCATCCATCAGCAGGGCCCGGGGGTTCGGCGCCAGCGTGCGGGCAATTGCCACGCGCTGCTGTTGCCCGCCGGAAAGCTCCGCGGGGTAGCGGTCAACGTACTCCGCTATGCGCATAATCCCGCAGATCTCCTTCACGCGGCTCTCGATCCTGGCCTTTTCCCACTTCATGTTTTCAAGGCCAAAAGCGATGTTCTGGCGCGCGGGCACGTGCGGCCAGAGGGCGTAATTCTGAAACAAAAAACCCACGCCGCGCTTGTCCGGCGAGATGTTGATCCCCTTCTCAGCCGAGAAGACGCATTTGTCGTCAAAGTAGATATCACCCTCAGTGGGCATTTCCAGCCCGGCGATCATGCGCAGCGTCGTGGTCTTTCCGCAGCCGGAGGGGCCGAGCAGAGAAACAAAATCGCC
>JAIKZX010000102.1 GCA_024681935.1 Fretibacterium sp. | reverse complement strand
ATGGACAGGGCCGCGGCAATCGTCAGAATGCCCGCAGCCCACCAGAATTTTCTCATGCTGCAACCTCCTTGCAGATAATACGCAAACTCGTATTTTATTATAACTTACCTGTCCCTTGACCGCGCACCGCGGTGCGGACGGGCGGAACGCCGCTCCCTCTCCGGCCTGGCACCCGCCGAGGCGCGTTCGCGCCGGGCGGCCCTCTGGGCGCGACGCGAGGCCTGGGCTTCCGCCTCTTCCTCGCCGGGTTCCTCTTTCCGCGCCCCTTCCGGCTCGTCCTCAGGGGTCTCCGGATTGGGCTCCGGGGGCGGGGTCTCCTTAGGCTTCACCGGCCGCCACTGCACCGCGGCCGCGATAAGCGAAAGGTAATGCAGGGGCTGCACCGCGGCGATGCGGGCAAAGCTCGCGACAATCTTCCGCGCCAGCTCCGCATACTTCTTTTCCTCCAGCGCGAGGCCCAGCGAACACAGGGCCATCGCCGCCAACGCGTTTGCGGAGGGCAAATCCCCATCCTCCGCCGCCTTGTGCCGCAGGAAGATGTTTGAATCGTCCTTCGACGGCGGGGTCAGGAAAAGCCCTCCGGACGTCTCGTCCCAGAAGTTCTCAATCAGGGCATCGGCCAAACCCTGGGCATACTTTAGCCAGTCCTTAAGCTGTTTTTCTCCCGCCCCGGCCTTTTCCGCCGCGCGGTAGATCTCCATGACGCCCCACAACAGCGCGGCGTAATCGCCGGACAGGGCGGGAATCCCGGCCGTGCCGTTCCGCCACCGGCGGCGCCACCCTTCCCTGGGGTCCTGCAGGGCCTTTTGAAGAAAGAGCGCCGTCTTCTCCGCTGCTCCCCGCCACTCCGGCTTCTCAAAGGCCGTGGAGGCCCGCGCCAGCGCGCCAATCATCAGCCCGTTCCAGTCCATCAGGACCTTGTCGTCGCGGAGGGGAAGGGGCCGTTTTTTCCTGGCCTCCAGCAGAACGCGGCGGTCGTTCATCAGCCGCTGGGCCACGTCCGGCCCCCGCAGTCCGTAACGCCGCGCCAGTTCTGTCACCGTGGAGGTCTCATACAGGATATTGTAGCCTATCTGCGAGCCGGCCAGCTCGCTGCCGAAGTTTCCCCCCGGCATGACGGCATAGGCCGCGCAGAACAGCCCCGCGTCCCCCTCCGGGAGCAGACTGTGAATTTCCTCGTCCCGCCAGAGGTAGTAGCGGCCCTCCCCCTCGTCGTTGTCCGCGGCAAGCGCCGCACAGAAGCCCTGAGCGGCTCCGTCCTGAGCGGTGTTGGCAAAGTCCCGCTCAACGCAGTTCAGGATATCCTCCGCCATGAGGCGGTAGAAAGCGTCTGGCTTGTGTTCCTGAGCCAGCGCGGCAATCAGGAGCAGCATCGCCTGGGTGGACAGCAGCTTTTCAAAGTGAGGGACAAGCCAGCGCTCGTCCGTGGCGTAGCGCGCAAAGCCGCCGCCCAGGTGGTCGTGTATCCCACCGCGCCACATCCGGCGCAGCGTCACGTCCACCATTGTAAAGGCGTCGCTGCGCTCCTGATCGGAGTTCAGCGAGGAGCCCGCCTGCTGAAGGAGAAAGAGGAGCCTGGGCGTGTCGGGATACTTTGGGGCCTTGCCAAATCCGCCCCACAGGAGGTCGAAGGACCCGCGCAGGGCCTCAAGGGCGTCCTTTACAGCCATGACCCCCACACGGCTGCCGGGGGTGAGGGAGGAGCGCCGCTTCATCACGTCGGCCAGATCCCGTGCCGCCCGCATAACATCCTCCCGCTGCATCAGCCACAGCCACTTGACGCGCGGCAGGATGTCCGTGAGCCCCGGCATCTCCCCCGATGTGCGCTTGGGCAGCCATGTCGTGGAGAAAAAAGGCAGTCCGTCCGGTGTCAGAAGGATATTGAGCGGCCAGCCTCCGCTGCCGTTCTGGATCATGCAGACCTCCATGAAGAGCCCGTCGAGGTCCGGCCGCTCCTCGCGGTCCACCTTGATGGGAACACAGGCATCATTCATCAGCTCGCCGACCTCAGGGTCATTGAAGCTCTCGCGTTCCATAAGGCGGCACCAATGGCAGGAGGAGAACCCGATGGAGAGGAAGATGGGCTTGTCCTCCTTCCTGGCCAGTTCAAAAGCCTCCGGCCCCCAGGGGTACCATCGGATGGGGTTGTGGGCATGCTGAAGAAGATAGGGGCTGAGTTCCTTCGCGAGGCGGTTGGGCCCGGCCGGTGTTTTCGGTGCGGACTCGCTGGCGTCTCCGGCCGGCGCGGACTCCGGCTGCGGGGCCATCTCCGTCAGCCCGTAAGCGTCAATGGGCAGCCACCCCTCTGGCAGGCGGCTCATGGTCATATCTCCTGTTTTATGCCTGCGGAATTCGATGGGGCACCCGCGCCGGAGCATTGTGCAGAACACCCTGCGGGGACTGACGGAGAAACCTCCCATCCGTCATTCTCCACTATCCCCGGCAGCTCCGACAGTTTATCAATGGCGCGCCATGCCCCCATCGCCAGGAACTCCGACGCTGAGAAGTTTCCGCGCGTGATGCCGATGCCGCGCATCCCGGCCGCCCGCGCTGTCTCAATGTCGCTGTCCGCGTCCCCCACATACACCGCCTGATCCGCCGGAAGGCCGAAATGCTTCAGCAGGACGTTCAGCATAGCGGGGTCCGGCTTATAGGGAAGGTGCGTCTTGTGGTCCAGCCCCCAGGCCCCGATCATGACGTCAAAATAAGGAGCCACCCCCGACCTTTCCATCACAGGCCGGGGGTCCTCGCGGTTCGAGGCCACGGCGCAGATAACCCCCATCTCGTGCAGGCGTTTCATCGTGGGGACCGTATCGGGGAAGGGCTGTATCAGCTCATGCTCCCTCAGCGCGGCCTTCTCATGGAACAAATCTCCCCACTCGCGGCGGTAGTCCCCAAAGAGTCCTTCGCAGAACTGCTGGAGGGGCAGGGCGATACAGGCCATCACCCGGTCATGCGTTGTACGGGGCAGCCCCACAGCATCAGCCATGAGGTTGAAGCCCTCCATAAGGGCGTAGCTGGAGTCCACTATCGTCATGTCGTGATCAAAAATCATCAGCTTTATCAAAGCGAACAGAGCCCCCACTCCTCTGCATTTGAGGTATATTTTTACACTAACTCCGGCTTTTTACAAGGATGATTCAGATTTTTTCTGTTGATAATTTAAAAGCGAGGCATTAAAATAAAGAGGTCTATTCTAAGTGTGATGTCTTAGATATACGTTCAGGAAAGAGTGGAAAATAAATGAAACGCATAGGGATTCCTGCTATAGCAATAACTCTGGCCTTAGCGTCAGCGTTTACCTTTTTTTTGATGAGAGAAGAAGACCCCGGGAAGCTGATTGAACCGGGCAAAGTTCTGAAGGTGGGGATAGAATGCGACTTCGCGCCGTACAACTGGGAGGAGAAAAAGGCGAGCGCCACCAATCAGCCCCTCGCCAATAACGAGGGTTTTTATGTGGAGGGTTATGACGTTCAGATCAGCCGGATCATCGCGGAACGACTGAAAGCAAAGGTGAAGTATTTAAAAATTCCGTGGGGAGATATGCTGGCCGCCCTGAACGATGGGAGGATCGACATGGTGGTTTCCGGGATGGTTGACACCAATGAGCGAAAGCAGCTTGCCGCCTTCTCCAATGTCTACACTCCGTCCCCTATCGAGTACACCATCATGGTGAGGAAGGACAGCCCCTACGCGGAGAGCACGACCCTGGCGGATTTTCACAACGCCCGCATGGTGGGACAAAAGGGCGCGATGATGGATACTCTGATCGACCAGGTGTATGGCGTCAATCACCTTCCTCCCGTGGAAACGGTTCCGGAGATGTTTCGGGATGTGAACAGGGGCACGGCGGACGCTCTGGTTATCAATCTGGAGTCCATCGGGCCCTATCTGGAAGAATATCCGAACCTGATGGCGATCGAGTTCGCCCACGGACAGGGCTTTCGTCTGGGATTCAACGGAATCTGCATCGCCGTTCGCAAAGAGGACACAAACCTGCTGAGGGCAATCAACATGATTTTGTTTGGCCTATCCAGAGAGGAACGCACCGCGGTTATGAACCAGATGACGACCAAGGCGGAAAAATCATCCTGAGGGAATGTCTTTCATCCCCTCAGCTTTTGTCTGTTTCCGCTGGTGTAAAATAATAAAAAGAATCCCCAGCTCCAAAAGGTAGGGGTAACAGATGGGAAAGAAGACGAAAAGCACACTGTGTTTTATTTCTGCAGGCGTCCTGTTTTTGGCCGCAGTGTTTGCTTTCTTCCTGACAGGAGGGGACGAAGACATGGCGTCCCTGATAAAGCCGGGAACTGTGCTTCGGGTTGGGATAGAGTGCGACTTCGCGCCATACAACTGGACAGAGGTCAGGGCAAGCGGCACCAACGTCCCCATCTTCAACCATAAAGGGGTCTACGCGGATGGCTATGATGTGCAGATTCTGAAGCGTATCGCGCAGAACATGAGCGCGGATATCAGGATACACAAGACTGCGTGGAAAAACCTTCTGCCGGATTTGAACGCTGGAAAGCTTGACATGGTGATTTCCAGCATGGCGGACACCGAAGCGCGCAGGGAGCTGGTGGCCTTCTCGGATATTTACAACGCGTACCCGGCAAACTACGGCATCATGACGCGGAAGGACAGCCGCTACGCAGAGGGCTCAACACTGGCGGACTTTTACAACGCCCGCATGGTGGGACAGAAGGATTCGGTTTTGGATGCGGTGATTGATCAGATATACGGCGTAAAGCACCTTCCCGCCCTTGAGACCGTTTCCAGGATGTTTGAGTGCGTTGAGAGGGGGGAGGCGGATGGCGTTGTCATCAACACGGAATCCGCCCAGTCTTATTTAAAGGAATATCCCAACATGACAATCATCCAGTTTGCCCGGGGGGAGGGTTTTAAGCCAGGGTTCACGGGCGTCTGCGCGGCGGTCCGGAAGGGGAACAGGAAACTGCTGAAGGCTATCAACAAGGCCCTCTCCGGCATCTCAACGGAGACACGGCTTCAACTTATAGACCAGATGAAGGCAAAAGCGGAGAAGGCAGACAAGGGGTTATGAGGTGAGACCTTTCATCAGCCGCCTGTTAATGTGTTCTTCGTTCATTTTTATTTTTCAAAAAAGGAAGTGAACTCATGCTGCGCTACATCCTACGCCGTGTCCTGTTCCTGATACCCGTCCTGATCGGGGTGGCGTTCTGCGTCTTCACGCTGCTCTATCTTACGCCGGGAGACCCGGCCCGCATGGTTCTGGGTGATCTGGCAACGGACGAGGCCATCAAAGAGTTCCGGGACAAGGAGGGGCTGAATGACCCCTTCCTGGTGCAGTTCGGGAACTACGTCTACAAGGCCGTGGTACATGGGGACATTGGACGCTCCTACAGCACCAAGCGCCCGGTCATGACGGAGATTTTGACCGCATTCCCCTACACGCTGAAGCTCTCCGCCTTCGCCATGATCATCGCCATCCTCATCGGCATCCCCTGCGGCATCATCTCGGCGATAAAACAATATTCGTGGTTTGACACCATAACCATGATTTTCGCCATGATCGGGCTGTCCATGCCGGTGTTCTGGCTGGGCCTGCTGCTGATTCTGCTCTTTTCCGTGCACCTGCGCTGGCTGCCTTCCTCGGGGTTCTCCACGTTCAAAGCGATGATCCTGCCCTCGGCGGCGCTGGCGGCCCAGTCCATCTCCATGGTGACGCGCATGACCCGCTCCTCCATGCTGGAGGTCATCCGGGCGGACTACATCCGTACGGCCCGCTCCAAGGGGCAGAAGGAGTCCATCGTTATCGGCGTTCACGCGCTGCGCAACGCGCTCATCCCCGTGGTGACGCTCTGCGGACTCCAGTTTGGGCACCTTCTCTCAGGTGCCATCCTGACGGAGTCCATCTTCGCCGTGCCGGGCGTGGGACGCCTGATGGTCAACGCCATCATGAGCCGTGACTACCCCATGGTCCAGGGCGGCGTGCTGTTCGTGGCCATCACGTTCAGCATCGTGAACCTGCTGGTGGACCTTCTGTACGCCTACATTGACCCGCGTATCAAGGCGGAGCTTAAATAAGGAGGGCCAGCGATGAACGATACCAAAACGATTGTCCCTGAGCTGACGAAACGCAGGCGCCGGGGGCCCTTTATGGATGTCCTGTTCCGCCTGGCGAAGAGCCCTCTGGCGATGTTCGGGCTGGCCATTATCGCGCTTTTGGTGTTCTGCGCCATCTTCGCGGAGGCTATTGCCCCGTACAGCCCCATTAAGCAGGACCTTCTGCATATGTTCGAGACACCGTCCGCGGAGCATTGGCTGGGAACGGATGAGTTTGGCCGCGATATCCTGAGCCGCCTCATCTATGGCGCGCGGGTGTCGCTTCAGGTGGGCTTTATCGCCGTGGGCATCGCCCTGGTGACGGGAGGAATGCTGGGAGCCATCTCCGGCTATTACAGCGGCTGGCTGGACAACAGCATTATGCGCGTCATGGACGTGCTGCTCTCCATCCCACAGACGCTTTTGGCCATCGCCATCGTCGCGGCGCTGGGGCCAAGCCTGATGAACCTGATGATTGCGGTGGGCATCTCCGCCGTGCCGACCTACGCGCGCATCGTCCGCGGCTCCGTGCTCTCTATCCGCAGCATGGAGTTCATCGAGGCGGCACGGGCCGTGGGCAGCTCCGACCTCAGGATTATCCTGAAACATATCCTGCCCAACAGCATGGCTCCCATCATCGTGCAGTCCACGCTGGGCGTGGCTTCGGCCATTCTGAACGCCGCGGGGCTGTCCTTCATCGGCCTGGGCATTCAGCCGCCCAACCCCGAGTGGGGTGCCATGCTCTCCGGCGGGCGGCAGTATATCCGCGACTTCCCGCACATGACGCTCTATCCGGGGCTGGCGATTATGTTCACCATCCTCGCGCTGAACTTCCTGGGCGACGGCCTGCGCGACGCGCTGGACCCGAAGCTGAAGCGGTAAAAGGAGGCCACGATTATGGCAGAGAATAACCTGATGTTGGATATCCGCGGCCTCACCATCCACTACGAGACGGACAGCGGAGTGGTCCACGCGGTGGAGGGCCTGAACCTCCAGCTGGGCCGCGGCGAGTCTCTGGGCTTCGTCGGCGAGACGGGCGCGGGCAAGACCACCACGGCCCTGGGCATCATGCGCCTGATACCGAACCCGCCCGGAAAGATAAAGTCCGGAGAAATTCTCTTTGACGGGGAGGACCTGCTGAAGAAGAGCGAGGCGGAGATGCGGCGCATCCGGGGCGCGAAGATCGCGATGATCTTCCAGGACCCCATGACGAGCCTCAACCCCGTCATGACGGTGGACAAGCAGATTGCTGAGATGATTAAGCTGCACAGGAATGTCCCGGAGCACGAGGCCCTGAAGCAGGCGGGGGATATGCTGGAGCTGGTAGGCATTCGCCGCGAGCGTATGCACGACTACCCGCACCAGTTCTCCGGCGGCATGAAACAGCGTGTGGTGATTGCCATCGCGCTGGCCTGCGACCCGGAGCTCCTCATCGCGGACGAGCCCACGACGGCGCTGGACGTGACCATTCAGGCCCAGGTGCTGGAGCTGATGAAGAAGCTGAAACAGCAGTTCTCGGCCTCGATGATCCTCATCACCCACGACCTGGGCATTGTGGCGGACATCTGCGACAAGGTTGCTATCATGTACGCGGGGCGCGTGGTGGAGTACGGGGACAAGTGGACTCTTTACCGGCACCCCATGCATCCCTACACCATCGGCTTGTTCCGCTCCGTGCCGGACCTGGACGAGGAGCTGGACGAGCTGCCGGTCATCCCCGGCCTGATGCCCGACCCGATGGACCTGCCCACGGGCTGCGCGTTCCATCCCCGCTGCTCCATGGCGGAAGCGTGCTGCTCGCAGGAGCGGCCGGAGATGAAAGAGCTGGAGCCAGGG
>JAIKZX010000119.1 GCA_024681935.1 Fretibacterium sp. | reverse complement strand
CGTTTTGCGCAGAGAGCTGTACAGACAAAAAGTTTCTCCGATGAAGAGGGAGACATGGCCCGTCTTGTCGAGGCGGAGATGAAAAGGCTGGGTTATGACGAGGTATGTATTGATAAAACCGGCAACGTTATCGGTCGGCTTGGCAGCGGGAAAAAGGTGATTCAGTTTGACTCTCACATGGACACCGTGAGGGCCGATGACGAGGACGAGTGGACGTATCCGCCCTTTGAGGGCCGTATCGTGGACGGCTGGCTTTGGGGCCGCGGGAGCGTGGACATGAAGTCCTCCCTCTGTGCTTCCGTCTTCGGCGCGGCCCTGGCGAAGGATAAGGGCTGGCTTGAGGACAAGACGGTCTATGTCACAGGGACCGTCTGCGAGGAGTACTGCGATGGAGAAAACCTCAAACACCTCTACAGAGAACGGGGCCTTCGCCCGGATTACTGCGTCATCTGTGAACCCTGCGACAACGTTATCACCCTGGGACACAAGGGCAAGGCTCAGGTCCGGGTAACAACTCACGGAGTGTCAGCCCATGGCTCCGCGCCGGAGAAGGGAAAGAACGCTGTCTACGAAATGGCTGAAATCATTCAGCGCGTCGAAGCTCTGAATCAATCCCTGTACAAGAAGGACGAGGAGCACGGGACTATCGTTCTGTCGGACATTTCCTGTGTATCCGCCTCGCTGAACGCTGTCCCCAGTTCCTGCTCAATCTACCTGGACCGCCGTCTGGCCTGGGGAGAGAGTCTTGAGGGCATCAAGCGAGAGATGGACGCCCTGATTCAGGGAAAGAATGCCTCGTGGGAGGTGGGGACACTCCGCCGCAGGACGTGGACAGGAGAAGAGCTTGTCTATGAGCCCATGCACAATCCCTGGCGGATTGAGAAAGATCACCCGCTGACCCGGGCGATAATCGCCGCCTATAAGGACGTGTACGGCAAAGTCCCCGACCGGTTCGATTTTTGGGATTTCGGCACCAACGCCATCACGCCCGTGACGATGGGCATCCCGACAATCGGCTTTGGCTGCGGTGAGTACAAACTGGCACATATGCGGGACGAAAGAATTGAGGTTCGCAAGATTGATGAGGCCATGATGGTCTATGCGAACCTGATTCGGGAGCTTTAGCCATGACTCTTCAAGTGGAACTGGACGGCCGGACCTTCCGCCGCTTCGCCCTGTTCGATGTGTTCAAGCGTGAGGGACGGTGGCGGCGGCCCGCACTGTTTACATGCTTCATGCTCGCTTTATCCTGTGTCTGTCTTATGGGGGGCTCTGTACTGCTGGCCTCCGTGTTCTGCATTATTGGACTGGGATTGCCGGGGGTTTGGATCGGAACCTTCCTGGTACAGGTAACATCCCAGGCCCGCCGATTAGACGCCACACATGCCGCCTACACGGTCACACTGAAAGAGGACGGCATTCTGGGCCCAGGGCTGGAAAATCCTTTGCCGTGGGACCAGGTCCATGCCGTCTATTGTGTGAAGGACTGCGTTTACTTGTACGTTACTCCGCTGCGGGCGATTCTGATTCCTTCCGGAGCCGATGGTTTCGATGAGGTTGGGCAGTTCCTGGCGCAAAAAATGCCAGGGCGAATCAAAGCTCCTTCTTCTTTTGGGAGAGACGCCACTTCAGCAGAAACCCTGCCCCAAGGCACGTCGCGCCAATGACGGTGAAGCCCCAGGCGCGTGACATCAGGTCGAAGATTCCGTCAAAGAAATAGCGCCCCGCGAGGAAGATGAGGAAAACGCCTCCCGATGTCAAGCCCCTGTGGAACTGCCACAGCATCAGGAGTGCCAGCAATCCCGCCGTCCCCGCCGCTAAAACTTCCTTAGCGGCGAACGGCGGTATTTTTGTAAAAAAGTCACTCCAGCACTCAGGATAGGTGAGGGCCAGGCCGAAGCCTCCGGCCATGGCCAGCCCAAGGAGTGAAAGCGAAAACAACTCCACCCATCGTTTCCCTCTGCGCACCGGACAGAACGACAAAGCGGCGCCCACTCCCGCCATGACAATCAGCCCCATGGACACGCCGAAGCAGACCCGCACCCGCGACTCAAGAACCGCCAGCGTCAGAAGCAGGAGCGTGTAAAGAGACATCCGACCCTGCGCTGTGGGAATCCTGGCGGCCCACAGTGCCGCCGCCCAGAGCGTGCCCACGACAGGCCAGGTCTCAGCCGGCATAATGAACTCCGACGCGGGCAGCAGCGGCCACGCCCCAAAAAGGCTCACCGCATCCGTCCCAATGAAATACAGCAATGCAACACCCTGGGCAAGGAGCACCTGCCAGGAATCCCGAAAGAGCAGGGCAAACGCCAGAACCCCGCCAAGCCAAAACCGCATGAGATCCTTCCATTCCAGCCCGGGATTGTAGAGACATGCGATTAAAAAAAGCCCCGCGCCATAGACAAGGCTTGCCAACAGGAGAAAGGCACGTGAGGCACGAGGGGATTTCTGGCTCTGACTCCACGCCCCAATCAGACATGCAAAATACGCCCCAACCATCAGAACCGTCTTCATGAGGCGGGACATGACCTGCCAGTTCGCCGCAGCGAAACTGATGCCCCCGAGGGCCAGCAGCGCTCCTCCGATTTCCAGCAGAATTAAAGGCAGAGAACGCCGGCGGACGGCATAAAGCGCGCGTATCCGGGCGCCCTGTTCCTCGCTGATCAGGGCGTTATCAAGCCACAGCTCCAGCTCAGCCTCAAGGAAGCTCATCTCTTTTGATTTGATGAGCCGCATCGTATCACCCCGTCCGTCAGCTTAACCCCAGTCTAAATTGGGATTTCATGGATGTTTTTCCCTTAATGATTCATCAGCTCACGCGGCTTCCCAGGGGGATATTGCCCTCGGGAGCCACAAGAGTCAGGGACTCCGCGTTGCCGTCAACCTTGACGGAGGCCGCCAGAATCATCCCATTGCTCTCAATTCCACAAAGTTTTGCTGGTTTAAGGTTCGTCACCAGGATAACGCGCTTGCCCGCCAGCTCCTCCGGCGTGAAGAACGCCTTGATGCCGGAGCAGACCGTGCGCTTCTCATAGCCCAAATCGACCTCTAATTTGTAGAGCTTGCGGGACTTTGGGATCTCCTCTGCCTTCACAATCTGAGCAACCCGCATTTCAACGGCCTTAAAAGCGTCGATCTCAATCTCCGCCTCGTGCTCCATCGCCGGAGCCTTCTTTTCCTCCTCCATTTTTTTCTCCTCCCTGGCCTTCTGCCACTCCTTCACATCGATGCGCGGGAAAAGCACTTCCGTCTTCTGTATTTTTGTGCCGGCGCCCTCTCCCCAATGGAAATTATCATACTGCTCTTTCAGAGGGTCTCCCTCAATGCCAAGCTGAGCCCACATCCTCTGCGCCGTCTGGGGCATTACGGGGGCAACCAGCAGCGCCGTCAACCTCAAGGCCTCATAGAGGTTCATCAGCACCAAATCCAACTCTGCCATAGCTTCCGTGTTGTTTTGTTCCTTCGCCAACTTCCATGGCATGGTCTCATCAATATATTTGTTGGCTCTCCCAATAAATGCCCATATTTCCTTCAGCGCATCATCAAAGGCAAAGCAATCCATGGCTTCATCAACATTTTTCAGCACATTGCCGATAATGTTGTTCTGATCACTTTTATTCTTCCCTTCAGGAACAACCCCTCCCCGATAGTTCTCAATCATCTGGAGCGTACGGTTCAGCAGGTTGCCTAAATCGTTGGCAAGATCACTATTAAATCGGCCAACCAGTGCGGCCTCTGAGAAGTCGCCATCGTTTCCAAAGGGGACCTCGCGCAGCAGGAAGTAACGGAAGGGGTCAAGTCCATAATCCTTCACCATCGTGAAGGGATTCACCACATTGCCCTTGGACTTGCTCATCTTCTCCCCGTCCACAGTCCACCAGCCGTGTGCGATGACAGTCTGAGGCAGGGGAAGCCCCAGAGCTAACAGCATGAGCGGCCAGATGACGCAGTGGAAGCGAATGATGTCCTTTCCAACCATGTGACGGACAGCTGGCCAGTAATGACGGAATTTCTCCGGGTCATCCAGGTAGCCCACGGCAGTGACGTAATTGATGAGTGCGTCAAACCAAACGTAGACGACGTGCTTTTCATCTCCGGGAACAGGAATACCCCACTTTAGCGTCGTCCGGGAGACGGACTGGTCGTGGACCTCGCCCCGCAGAAAGCTCATGATCTCGTTGTAGCGGATTCGGGGCATCACTCCGTTCAGGTGCTTTTCGTAATATTCAATGAGCTGCGGAACATACTTTGAACCGCAGAAGAAGTAGCTTTCCTCCTTCATCATCGTGAGGGGGCGGCCGCAGTCGGGGCACGTCCCTCCTGGCCCCATGCTGGACTCCGGGACATAGGTCTCGCAGGGAACGCAGTAGTGCCCCTCATAAGTTCCCTTGTAGATGTCTCCCTGGTCCATCAATTTTTTGAATATAGCCTGCACCACCTGGATATGACGTTCCTCCGTCGTGCGGATAAAGTCATTGTTGCTGATGTTGAGGACCTTCCAAAGCTCCTTGAAGTTAAGGTGTATTTTATCCACCAGAGCCTGGGGGGTGATGCCCTGCTTCTCTGCAGCGGCCTGAATCTTCTGACCGTGCTCATCCGTGCCAGTCAGGAAGTGGACGTCAAAGCCCTTCATGCGCTTATAGCGGCTCATCGTGTCGCAGGCAATGGTCGTGTAAGCGTGGCCGATGTGGGGAATGTCGTTCACATAATAGATTGGGGTCGTGATATAAAAAACTTTCTCGCTTGTCTTAGCGTCCATGACAGGAACCTCCGTAGCGTATTAATTTCTCTATCATACCACTCACTGGGGACTACCCCTTCTGCCCGGAGGAGGTATCCCCCACTTTTTTTACGATATCCAACACAACACCCCGCAGCTCCGGGTCCTCTAAGGCAAGCTGCACGTTGGCTGCGAGCCAGCCCTTCTGCGTTCCGCAGTCAAAGCGTCGTCCGCGGTAGACGACGCCCCACACGGGCTCTTGCTTCGCCAGGGTCTTAATCGCGTCTGTGAGCTGTATCTCCCCGCCTGCCCCTGCCCCCTGTTTTGTCAGGATTTCAAAGATGGAGGGTGAGAGCACATAACGTCCCATAATAGCGTAGCGACTGGGGGCTTCTTCTATGGAGGGCTTCTCCACCATATCCAGGATGCGATGGATGCCGTCGCTCAAAACTTCCGAGCGAATAATCCCGTAGCGGGACACATCCTCCCGTGCGACGTGTTCCAACGCGATGACGCTTCCCCCCAGACGGTTATGGACATCGATGAGCTGCGCCATAACCGGCGGCGTGGCTTCTTCCTTGTCTGAGATGAACACGTCATCCGGCAGAATGACCCCAAAATAACCGTCGCGGCAGAAGGGCTCTCCGCACAGCACGGCATGTCCCAGCCCCAGTGGTTCCCGCTGACGAACGTAAAGGATCTCCGCCATGTTGGAGATTGCTACCATCTTTTCGTAAAGTTCATCTTTCCCCCGCGTCTTCAGCAGATGCTCCAGTTCAAAGGAGCGGTCGAAATAATTCTCTATGGATCTCTTTGCCCGCCCGGTAATCATGATAAGGTCCGAGCAGCCGGAGTTCAGCGCCTCCTCAACACCATAGGAGATAATCGGGCGATTCACCAGCGGCAACATCTCCTTGGCAATTTCCTTGGTCACAGGCAGGAAACGTGTCCCCAGTCCCGCCACGGGAAACAGGCATTTTTTCACGGTTAACGTGTCCAATAGAAAAACCTCCTCAGTATCATCCGCAATAATCTTTGAGTTCCTCAACAAGAATCCTGGACACCTCTTCGACCAGATTCGTCTCCCTGGCCTCAACCAGGATGCGCAGCAGCGGTTCTGTTCCGGAGGGGCGAATGAAGATACGCCCCGTTCCCTCTATACGTTTCTGCGCCACGCCGGCAATGGCATTGACCTGTTCCATGTCCGGTGTCTCATGCTCTCTCAGGGGAAGATTCGTCAGTTTCTGAGGATAACGGCCAAAACGATCCACCAGGGTATCAGGATCCTCGCCAAGGTCAGAGAGGGCCTTGAGAAAAAGCAACGCCGTACACAGCCCATCCCCCGTGCTGGTGAAAGCGTCCGCAATGATGTGTCCGGATTGTTCACCGCCAAGCCGCGCCCCGGAGTGCCGCATGGCGTCCAGGACATAGCGGTCCCCCACCGGACAGCGAAAGACCTTGATTCCTTCGCGTTCAAGGTGCCCTTCAAGGGCCATGTTGCTCATCACCGTCACCACGACCCCGCTGCCGAGGAGCCCCTGGGAGAGAAGCCATCGTGCAAGGACCCACAGCAGGATATCTCCGTCGATAATGCGCCCTCTGGCATCTGCAGCAAGCACCCTGTCCGCATCGCCGTCAAAGGCAAAGCCCAGCCGGCAATTAAAGTGTGTCACATAGTTTTCCAGGTGCTCCATGTGCATGACGCCCGCATCATCGTTGATGTTCATCCCGTTGGAGGACACGGCAATGAGAGGACAGTTCCATCCAAGCATTTCAATAAGCAGCGGCATCACAACACCTTCTGCCCCGTGGGCGCAGTCAAAAGCCACCTTGCCGGGAAGCACCCCACAACGCGGAAGGGCAGCCAGGTGTTTCGCATAGTTTTGGACAAGTTCAGGCCGGGAATGCACCTCGCCAACGGATGCGCCCGTGGGCCGCCAGTCGTCCGTGAGATTGTCCCCGATGTACTCCTCAATGCTCAGCTCTGCTTCGTCAGAGAGTTTGCACCCATCCCGGTCAAGGAACTTAATTCCGTTATACTCCGCCGGGTTGTGCGAAGCGCTGATTACGGCCCCACCGTTTACCCCAAGGCTCTTTACAGCACAGCTTACTCCCGGTGTCGGGATAACACCGATGGAGAGCACTTCCGCCCCGGCTGAGGTCATCCCCGCGGCGAGCGCCCCTTCCAGCATCATGCCGCTCCTCCGCGTGTCCCGTCCCATGACGATCCGTGGGCGTGGTACGCCCTCCTTCTCCATCAGGAACAGGATGAAAGCCCTGCCCAGCCTTAAGGCCATTTCAGGGGTCATCCCGCCCTTATTGGCGACATCGCGGACTCCGTCTGTCCCAAAAAGCACTCTCTTGCTCTTCACTTCTGACCCACCATTCTGACTCACCATTTTCCTGAATCCTCCGCCGCGTTGACCGTTACGGTCGAAGGCTCAATTCTTATCACTTTGAAATCGCTTGAAGCGAGTTCCGCCCGTACGGGCAGTATGACCGGCGTCACAAAGATGTTGGAGAGGTCAGCCCACGCTCTGAGCTTAACGTCACCAGCGGAAACATTCTCAATCTTTGAGGGGACGCCTTCAAGGGTCACAGCGACGGATGAAGGGCTGACCGTCCACCTTTTATCCGTGCCATGAACTTCAACAGGAATGTTCACCAGCGTTTTTCCAGCCTTTACCTCCCCCAGCTGCAGCGTAAGGCGAACCGACTTGACGCCTGAAATCGAAACCCCCTCCACATCCGGGGTTCTGAGAGGAACGACCACCGCCTGGTTCTCCCTAAACTGGGATATATCAACCGTCTCAGTTTCCACGGCCTCGACTTTATCCAGCAACTCTGACGCCCCTTCGATTGATACCTCAGATGGATCTGTGACGACAGACAGAATCTCATAATCTGCGTCGAGTTCCCCGCTGAGGCGCGCGTTGACTGGAACCCTCCGCTTGGGGAGCCCCCGTACCAGCGTCCCCTTGACACGGACCTGTGCCGGTTCAAGGGTAACGGAACCATCAAAGGGCTCAGACTGAACAAATTTCAATGGCAGAATGAGCTCCTTTCCGGACTGCAGTTCATCGGCCGTAGGCATCGCGCGGAGAGAACCGACTTTCGCCACGTCTGTCTCTATCCCGCGGACTCCGACCTCCTTGGGGATAACCTCCACTCCCTCGAGGTATTGTCCCTCTGGAATATCCTGCGGTAAAACAACCTCAACGGGCATAAGCCGGACAATCTGACGCACCAGGTCAAGCACCACCTGAGAAGGCACGCAGGAAATCAGCGTGATTTCAGGCGGCAGGGCAACTTTGACGTTTTGAGTGTACCGCTTCCCCGGTGCAAGGCTGCGTGCGTCAACAAAACAGGCAATGGTGTCATAATTCAAATGCGCGATGTCTTTTTCCAGCCCGCGTATCTCTATATCGACCTCCTGCACCCGGCCGCGAAGCACCGCCTGAGGGTCAAGGGATCGATATTCGAGCGGACAGGTGAACTTCCGGGAGACATAATCACTCTCCTCTGTCCCGGTCACATAGAACCACAGCGCCACTGCCGTCGTAATCGAAATGAACCACAATGCCCAGGGCGAGGTGAGGATATCATCAATTCTCTTGTTTGCAATTTTCATCGCTTATCCCCCGCATCCTTATGCGTGTTCCTGCTGTTCCTCATGGGGTTCCCTCAGTTCCTTTTTAGGGTCCCGGCCGGAGCTCCACAGCAGGCGCAGGAAACCCTCCACCCGGCTCTGCCACGTTCTGAGTGCGGGGTCCCCGGCGAAGTAGTGCAGCAGGAGCTTCTCTACCTGAAACTCCTTCAGATTCTTTGAGAGCCGCCCCTTGAAGGCGAGAGAAATGTCTCCCCGCTCCTCGGAGACAACAAGCACGATGGCATCCGACACCTCTGAGATGCCGAGAGCCGCCCTGTGCCGGGTCCCGTACCAGCGGGAAATTTCAGGAGCATCCGCGAGGGGAAGATAACATCCCCCCGCGATAAGGGAATAGCGGTCCAGAATCAAAGCCCCATCGTGCAGCGGGTTGTCCTTCCAAAAGATGGAGATGATGAGCTCCTGGGTAACATTCGCATCCAAACGGATGGCCGTGTGCCAGTAGTCCCCCAGTCCGGTTTCCTGCTGGAAAACCAGAAGAGCCCCAATTTTATGGGCCTTCATATAACTCAACGCCCCCACGATTTGCTTAACCCTCTGCTCCGCCTCGTCAAGGTCCATCTGCTGACGCCAAAGGTTTCCCCTCCCAATTTCCTCCAGCATCTTGCGCAGCTCCGGCTGAAAGACAATGGGAATGGCAAAGCTCAGGGCCCAGATTGTCTGCCCTAACAGCCATGTGAGAAGCCGGAAATGAAGCATCGACGCCAGCACGGAGAAGAGGACAAGCACCAGCACTCCCTTCAGTAGCTGGACAGCTCTTGTCCCGACAATCAGCACCAGGATACGGTAGATGATTACCGAGACGATGAGGATATCAAGAAAGGTCCTTACCTCAGACCACATTCGCGCCTCTCCTCAGATGGGTCCTGTCTTAGACGACAAGACGAACCTTACCCTTATAAATCAGCCCGCGGGTGCCGTCAACGGAGACGATATCGCCATCCATCAGGGTGGAGAAAGCGTCCGCCACACCAACAATGCAGGGCAGATTGTAGTCCATCGCGAGTGAGTTGCCTTCGGAGATGAGCATCCCGCTCTCAAAAAGGAGCGCACTCACTTTATCCAGAACGGGTCGGTAGTCCTCGCTGAGCTGGCGGACAACCAGGACACATCCCGGTGTTGCCTTTTCCATAGCCTCCTTCGGCGTGCGGGCAATGCAAACGGGGCCCGAGGCATTCTTGTTCAGCAGCGGAGTCCCGGAGAGGATGATAGTCCCTGTGGTCAGGACCTCCACCATGTTTGTGGAGCCCGGCCGGCCAATAGGCACCCCCGCTGTGATCACGACCAGTTCTCCATCCGGCAGAAGTCCATCACTGACACAGGTGTTGATCGCTTCCTTGGCCGCGACGTTGACATCGGACATCTCAAACAGGCGGACGGGCTGAACACCCCACCACAGGGACAGCTCGCGCCAGGTCTGCTGCGACGGCGTGACGCCAAGGATGGGACAGGAGGGCCGGTGTTTGCTGATCATTCGGGCCGTCATTCCGCTCCGGGTGAGGCAGATAATCGCCGGGGCTCCAATCTGACGGGCAATCAGGACAGCCGCACCGCTGACGGCATCCGGCACGCTGGGAACTTCCAGAGGGATGGTCTGTCCCAGATTGTGAATTCCCCAAATCCCAAGTTCCTTCTCCGTCCGGTCCACGATGTGCCGCATGGTCGCGACAGACTGAACCGGATAGTTTCCCGACGCTGTCTCACCAGAGAGCATAACGGCATCCGTCCCGTCCAGCACAGCGTTGGCCACGTCACTGGCCTCGGCACGCGTGGGACGCGGGTTGCGGATCATGGAGTCCAGCATCTGCGTCGCGACAATCACGACCTTGCCCCGCGTGCGGCACATTTCGATGATGTGCTTCTGAACGAGGGGAACATCTTCCGTCGGGATTTCGACCCCAAGGTCCCCCCGGGCCACCATCACGCCGTCCGCCGCTTCAACAATCTCTTCGATATTCGTAACGGCCTGGCTGGTCTCAATCTTGGCCAGTATCTTCATGGTGCTGCCGCAGTCGTGTATCAGCTTCCGCACCTCAAGAATATCCGCGCGATTCTTAACGAAGGAGACAGCCAGGTATTCCATACTATGCTGAATGCCCCAGATGATGTCCGCCCGGTCCTTCTCCGAGAGTGCGGGGAAGGACATATCCGCCCCGGGGACGTTAATGCCCTTCGTGTTGCGCAGGGCCCCTCCGACAATGACGCGGCACAGGACATCCCGGCCCTCTATCCTCTCCACCTCCAGGTGCAGAGCGCCGTCGTCGATGAAAATGTTCTGACCCGGCGTGACCTCCTGAGCCAGAAGGGGGTAATTGACGTAGATGCGTTCCGGTGTCCCAATGCAGTTTTCATCCGTAGTCAGGACAATTTCGCTGCCAGACGTGAGCAGGATTTCCCCATTCTGCATCTGGCCCGTCCGAATCTCCGGACCCTTGGTGTCCAGCAGCGTCGCAATGGGCTTACCCAGGTCGCGTTCCACCTGACGGACCAGATTCAGCTTCTTTTCATGCCCCTCGTAGTCGCCGTGGCTGAAGTTCAGCCGCGCCACGTTCATTCCTGCCTCCGCCATTGACTTCAGCGTGTCATAGTTCTCACTGGCGGGGCCTATCGTACAGACTATTTTTACGAACATATATTCTTCACCTCAAATAATTTATCCCGCTTAACCCGTCATTCTAATCAGTCTAATCTTGTCTCATGGGGCCAAAAGAGACCTCCAGAGCCTCCTCCGGAACAACAGCGGCCAGACACTCCTTCACGCGGTCTGGCGAAGGGGCTACACGATAGCCATCCAGGTAGACCGCACAGGAATCCCGGTCGTCCCTGAGCCCCAGCAGCACCGGTGACGGCCCACGGCAGTCCCGAAGAGCCCGGGCAAGCTCCTTCACATTCAGCCCGGGAATGAGGTTCACCCTCAGTTCGACGTTCACAAGGCGCGGTTCCTGCCCCTTCAGGTCGTCCAGCAGGTTCAGGTCCTCCACGATGAGCTGTCCCCGATCGTCCATCCTGCCTTCCACAACACAGACGCTCCCCGACAGGGCCCGGTTTTTTATTTTAGCCCATGTCTTGGGAAAGGCCACCAGCGGAACACTGCTTTCCGAGTCCTCCAGCAGCATAACTCCCATCGCGTCGCCCTTCTTGGTCGTCTTCTCTGAGACGGAGAGAAGGATGCCCCCAATCTGGGGTTTTACCCCCTTCCCCATCCACAGGGGAAGGTCCGCAATGAGACAGTTGGTGAATTTCGAGAGCTCCTCCTCGTAGGCATCGAAGGGGTGTCCGGAGATGTAGAGCCCTGTGACCTCCTTCTCACAGTCCAGCCGCTCGTGAACCGGAAAGTCCGCCACGTCCGGCAGTTCCGGCTCCATGTCCTCCGTTCCGGAGTTGTCCATCAGCTCGAACAATGAGAGCTGGTCTCCCTTCGCCGAGAGCCTTTGGACAGCCGTGATATAATCCGGCAGCGCTGCGATGAGGCGCGCGCGGTTGGATTCAATCTCGTCAAAAGCGCCGGCCTTGATGAGATTCTCAACCACCGCCCGGTTCATCACCTTCAAATCCACGCGGCTAAGGAAGTCCCACAGGGACTTAAAAGGTCCTTCCTTCCGTGCTTCGATGATTGTCTCCACCGCCCCATGGCCCATACGGGAGACCGCACCCAGACCAAAGCGGATGACATCTCCTACGGCGGTGAAGCTCTCCATCGATGAGTTGATGTCCGGCGGCAGGACGGCCAGCCCGCTCTTGCGCACCTCGCGCACGTAATGCCCCAGCACATCTTTTTTGGCTTTCATCTGGCTTGAAAGGTAGGCGGCCATGAACTCCGTCTGATAGTTAGCCTTGAGGTACGCCGTGTCATAGGCAACGATAGCGTAAGCTGCACTGTGGGATTTGTTGAAGCCGTATTCCGCGAACTTCTCGATATTGTCGAAGATCTCCCCGGCCTTCTTGTCATCAATATGATTTTTTGCCGTACCTGCCAGGAATTTCACCCGTTCGCCCTTCATGACCTCAATTTTTTTCTTTCCCATGGCACGACGCAGCAGGTCAGCCTCACCCAGCGTGTACCCAGCCAGGATGGAAGCGCACTGCATAACCTGCTCCTGGTACAGGATAACTCCATACGTGTCTTTCAGGACTCCTTCAAGCATGGGATGAGGGTATTCCGGCCGGGCCTCACCATGCTTGCATTTGATATACTGGTCCACCATGCCGCTGTTCAGCGGGCCGGGGCGGTACATCGCCAAAGCAGCGATAAGGTCCTCAAAACAGTCAATCTTCAGTTTGCGGAGCATGCTCCGTATCCCATCAGATTCCAACTGAAAGACCCCCATGGTATCGGCCTCCTGAAGAAGTTTATAAGTGGCCGGATCGTCTGTGGGGATTTCGTTCAGAATAGGCGGCGTTTTTCCATTAAGGCGAATGTTCTCCAGTGCCTCCTCCAGAATCGACAGCGTGCTCAGGCCCAGGAAGTCCATCTTCACCAAGCCCAGCTTCTCGACGGGTTCCATCGTAAACTGCGTTACGGTCTGGGACACGTCTAACTCGCTCTCATCAGACGGAGCCGAGCCAGTGGACTTAATTCGCCGAATGGGCACGAGATCCGTGATAGGCACAGGAGTAATGACAACTCCCGCTGCGTGCTGCGAGGCGTGACGCGCAAGGCCTTCAATATGCTCCGCGACATCCAGGACCTCGCGTACGCGCGCATCGTTTTTTGCGGTCTCCTCCAGCTCCGGCGTCCTCTCCAGGGCCTCTTTAATGCTCTTGGCATCAGAAGGGATAAGTTTTGCCACCTTGTCCATCAGCGCGTACTCAACCCCCGTGGCTCGCCCCACGTCCTTCACCGCCTGACGGCTCTTCATTCGTCCAAAGGTGATAATCTGCGACACGCGGTCGCTGCCGTACCGCTCGACAATATACTTCAAAAGCTGCTCCCGGCCCTTGTCAGACACGTCCGTGTCGATATCCGGCATACTGATGCGCTCCGGATTCAGGAACCGCTCGAACAGCAGGTTGTACCTCAGGGGGTCCAGCTCTGTGATACGAAGGCTCCACGCCACCAGAGAGCCTGCCGCGGAGCCGCGTCCCGGCCCAATCGGAATGGAGCGCTCCTTTGCTGCCTTGATGATGCCGGAGACAATCAAAAAATACGCCGAGAACCCCATCTTGGTGATAATTCCCAGCTCGTACTCCAGCCGCTTGCAATACTCCTCCGGCGGATCCTCCGTCTTCAGGCGGAGCCTGAGACCGGCACGGGCCTGCTCTTCAAGGTAGCTGTCCAGGGTCATCCCCTCGGCCAGATCCAGGCTGGGGAGCATATAATTTCCTGTTTTGAGCTTCAGCTCGACGTTACAGCGCTCTGCGATTGCGGCTGTATTGTCCAGCGCCTCAGGGACCTCTTTGCCAAAGACCGCGTTCATCTCCTCCGGTGTCCAGAGGAAGAAATCGTTGGCGGAGAACCCAAAGGCGTCGTCCGTCTCGTCGGCGTGGGTGTTGATGCGGAGAAGTATCTTGTGCCAGTCGTAATCTTCCTTGTTGAGATAATGCGAGTCGGCCGTAGCAATCAGGGGAATCCCCGTGTCCTTTGATATTTTAATCAGCGCCTTGTTCACCCTGGCTTGCTCTGGAAGTGAGTTCGGCATGATTTCAAGAAAGAAGTTCCCCTTGCCCATGATGTCCTGATACAGCAGAGCTCGTCTGGCAGCCTCGTCCTCCTTGCCCTCCAGTATAAACTGAGGGATCTCCCCCGCCAGGCAGGCGGACGACGCAATGATGCCCCTGGCGTGACTGGCCAGGAGGTCGTGATCAATGCGCGGCTTGTAGTAGAACCCGTCGGTATTGGCGATAGAGATAATCTTCACGAGGTTGTGATACCCCTCCTCTGTCTCAGAGAGGAGGAGAAGGTGGTTGTTCTTGCCTTTTTTCTCACGGGAGCGGTAACCGTCCGGGTCAACGTAAGTCTCGCATCCTAAGATTGGCTTCACATCCTGGGCACGGCAGTTTTCGTAGAACTCCACGATACCGTACATGACCCCATGGTCGGTCATGGCAACTGCCTTGTTGCGCGGTTCGGTCTCACTCCAGCCCGCCACCTTTTTGGCCAGGTCCTTTGTGCGGATGGCACCGTCCAGAAGGCTGTACTCCGTGTGGACGTGCAGATGTACAAAGGGTCTCGTCATTTAAGCCTCACTCCCATCCTCACGGTCTGAACTCTCCTCCGATGGCTCATCATTGCCTCCGTCACCGGTACCCTCATCCTTATGGCGGACAAGGATGACCTCTCCACGCATCACCCGGGAGATATCCTTCATCAGTTCCCCAAAGGGCAGTCCGGCCCCGGCTGGTTCCGGAGTTCCCTTTGTCTCCTCGCTGTTCTCCCCGCGGGGTGGGGTAAAAGATGCCGTCTTCTCCCTGGGGGCTTTCTCTTTCCGTCCTCCCTCTCTGCCTGCGGACTCATCCGCCCGGGGCTTATCCTCAACATGAGAAGGCGGAGCCGCGGAACAGACAAAGGTTTCATCATCATGACGCAGATAAATACCAGTATAACCAGGCAGAGCCCGATACAATCCCGAGCAGTTCCGTCCCAGGCACAGCACCTCATAACTGTAAGAGTACTTCATATCAAGGAGCAAATGTCCATTCGCCTCAAAAAAAGACGCATCCAGCAGACCGCAGTACAGCGTAAAGTCCGCCTCCTGCGCATGAGACAAAAGCTGCGCCGTTTTTTCTTCCGGAACGGGATGCCAATCCAGCGTGGGAATCTGGGATGACTGGGAACGTGGCGCTTCTTCTCCCTCCTGGTGACATTCCTGTGCGGCGGGAGGAAGCGGCGTTGTCTCAGGCTGGGGGGTCTCAATCCTCTGTCTCCGCTTTGGGAAGGATTTCTCCTGTGGAGCCGGAAGGGGCGGCACGGATGGCTTCTCCTGAGGCTCCGGGCGATCCAGCGCCAGCATGAGCAGCCCGGTCAGCACGTCAGAACGAACGCCCTGGCGAGCCTGATTAATCAGCCCCACAAGGGCAGCCAGCAGGGAACGAAGCCCGTCCGGCTTCCAGCGGGGAGCCTCCTTTTGGAGAAAGATTTTCTCCTGTTCGGAGACGTCAAGGGAGTCCACCACATCCGGCCAGCGTGCTGTCAGCCAGAGGTTGCGGACCAGAGAGAAGAGCTCTTCAAAGACACGCTGGGACGAGCCTCCCTCGAACATCTCCCTCAACCCTGTGTAAGCCACGCTGCCTCCTTCGTGCAGTCCCGCCAGCCAACGCTCAAGGGCCGGACGGCTTCCTGCTCCCAGCGTGGCCTCTACATCCGACAGCGTTACCTCGCCCGAGGCGCGGTTGATGACCTGCTCCAGCATGGAGAGGGCATCGCGCATGGCGCCTTCTGCCTGACGGGCAATCTCCCACAGGGCCTCCGGCTGTGCCTTGACCTTCTCCCATTCGCAGACACGTGTAATCTGTTCCCATATCCGGCGCGCGCCGATACTGTGGAAGGGAATGTGCTGGCAGCGCGAGCGGATGGTGACAGGGACCTTGTGGGGCTCCGTCGTCGCCAGGATGAATATCACATAGGATGGCGGCTCTTCCAGCGTCTTTAAGAGAGCGTTGAAGGCTGCCGTTGAAAGCATATGGACCTCGTCAATGATGTAAACTTTATATTTAGAAGAAAAAGGGGCCAGCGTCACATGGCTCTTGAGCTCCCGGACCTCGTCAACGCTGTTGTTGGATGCCCCGTCGATCTCCACCACGTCCAGGCACTCGCCCGCTGTGATGGCAACACAGTTGGGACACTGGCCGCAGGGGTCAGTGCCGTTGGGTGAAGAACAATTCAACGCCTTGGCCAGAATGCGGGCAACGGAGGTTTTTCCGCAGCCCCGCGGGCCGGAGAAAAGGTAGGCATGCCCAATCCTTCCGCTGGAGAGAGCGTGGCTCAAAACGTCGACTGCGGCGTCCTGCCCCACGACCTCCGCGAACGTCTGAGGACGATATTGCCGGTATAGAGAAACAGATACCCTCATGGGCACAGGCAACCCCTCGCCCCCTTTTCAGATTTTAGTCCAGAGAAGACCTCCACAGAACATCCCGTGTTCTGTTCTGCCACAACCGGCCTGCTCAACACCAAAAAGCCTTTTGGATTCGTGTGAGCTGGCCATCTGGCCGAAAGCCCCTCAGAGTTTCCAGTCTTGGGCCTACGCTCTTATTGTATCATCAAATCATAAGGTGGACAGACCCTACTGTATCCGTGTCATATCCCGCAGGACGCAGCTCCGGTAGGTCAGGTCCTCGCGGGTTCCGAACCCTCTGGCCTCCCAGAACCGGCTTCCCGCGTCGTTATCACGGAACACCAGCAGCCCGACCTTGGTGATTCCCATGGCGCGGAGTTTTTCCAGCGCCGCCTCGACCAAGGCTTTACCAATGCCCCGCCCGCGGAACTCCTGCCGCACTCCAGCGTGGTAAATGTACCCACGCCGCCCATCCGAACCGGCCAGCAACACGCCGGCAACACACCCCTCTTCCTCGGCCACAAAGGCCGTATCCGGGTTGCGCTTTAAGAAGCGCAGCACCCCCTCGCGGGAGTCATCCAGGCTGTTCAGTTCCATCTCCGGACAGGACCGCCACAGCGCATACACCTCATCGTAGTCCTCCGGAATCATGTTCCGTATCATTTTTACAGCACCTTATCAAGAAATGCCCTCGCCCGATTCGATTTGGGCGTGGAGAAGAAGACATCCGGCGGCGCGTCCTCCAGGACGGTTCCCTCGTCCAGGAAGCAGATCCGGCCCGACACCTCCCGCGCAAATCCCATTTCGTGCGTCACGAGGATCATGGTGATGCCCGTGGTCGCCAGACGCTTGATAACGTCCAGCACTTCCTTGACCATCTCCGGGTCCAGGGCGGAGGTCGGCTCGTCGAACAATACAGCTTCGGGGTCCATGCAAAGAGTTCTGGCAATGGCCACGCGCTGTTTCTGCCCGCCGGAGAGCGTGCCGGGATAGACGTCTGTTTTATCCAGCATTCCCACGTTCTCCAGCAGTGAGCGTGCCTTTTCAACGGCCTGCTCCATCGGCATCTTCTTAACATGGGTTGGCGCATAGATCATGTTCTGAAGCACCGTCATGTGCGGGAAGAGGTTGAAGTGCTGGAAAACCATTCCAATCTTTTCCCTCACGACGTTGGCATCGACAAAGCTGTCCCGTGTAATCTCCTTCAGCAGAGCGTCGTACTCCGCGCCCTCACGCCGCTTCAGCAGGTCCTTCGCTTTAATCTCCTTAATCAGCTCCGCATCATTGTCCCAGCCCTCGCGCCGCATATGTGCGTAAGTCTGGGATGCGCGGATGACGTCAAAGTGGAGATACGGGTCCGGCGGGGTAATCAGCTTCCCATCCACCCAAATCTCGCCGTAGGTCGGCGGCTCCAGCAGGTTAATTGAGCGCAGCAGAGTGGACTTGCCGCTTCCCGAGGGGCCGATGATGCTCACAATCTCCCCATCGTCCACCTTCAGGCTGACGCCCTTCAGCACCGGCAGCCTCCCGAAGTTCTTGTACAGGTTTCTAATGTCGATCACTTCTGTTCACCCGCCTCTCCAAGGCCTTTCCAAACCAGGACAGAGCCATGACCAACACATAATAGAACACAGAGATGACGAAAAATGGCTCAAAGGCCCGATATGTCGCAGCCTGGATGAGCTGACCTACACGCAGGATGTCCACCAGACCAATGGATGCGATGAGCGTGGTGTTCTTCAGCAGGCCAATGAACTCGTTCACAAGGCTGGGCAGCACGCTCTTTACTGCCTGGGGCAGGATGATATCTTTCATCATGGCGGGGTAACGCACGCCAAGGGCCATGGCCGCTTCATACTGCCCCCGGTCGATGGCGCGGATGCCACCCCTCATACTCTCGCTGATGTAAGCGGCGGAGTTCATCGAAAATACAACGACACCCGCAGTGAAGGCACTCATTTTCACTCCTGTGGCGATAGGGATTCCAAAGTACGTCATAAAAACCTGCACAAGAATGGGAACGCCGCGAAAGATGGAGGTATAGAAACTGGCAAGCCACTCCAGCACCCGAATGTTGGAAATCTTACAAAGTGACAGGGGGATGGAAAGAAGCAGAGCAAAGAACAGCGAACAGAACGTCACCTTCAGGGTTACGAGCAGTGCACCGCCGAACATGGGCAGATAGCCCCAAATGATGCTGAAATCAAGCCGCATAGTGTTTTTTCCCTTCTATGTCGCGCAAAATGCCAAAACAACAAAGCACCTCCCGGCGTTAAAGCCGGGAGGCAATCAAAACGCAGGGAAAGGATTACCCTTCCCGAAATCCCATGCAGAACTCCAGAAGAAGGTTTAGTAGAGCCACTTGTCGATAAGTTTCTTCATCTCACCGGAGGCGATCATTTCCTTCAGTGTCCCGTTGATGACAGGCAGCAATTCGCTCCCTTTGGGGAAGGCAATGTTGTAGATATCCGCGATGCCTTCATAGTCCAGCACGAAGTACTTCAACATCGGCTTGCCATCGCTGGTCAACACGGTGTTGGAGAGTTTCTTCGCGCCGTTGATGCTGGTGATGCCGGCCTGCACCCCGTCACTCCCCTCAGCGACCGCCAGACCAACGGCGGACTGACCCTGATAGGTGACAAGCCGTGAACCCTTAATGTTGTCGCGAATCAGACTCTCCTGAGACGCCCCCTGGGAGCAGCAGATGACCTTACCCTCCAGGTCTTTGAAACTGTTGATATCCGCATTCGCGGCCACAACGACGCCAAAGTCCGTAGTGGCATAAATGTCGGAGAAGTCGACGACCTTTGCCCGCTCATCCGTGTAGCTCATACCGCTGATGACCAGGTCAGCGTTGCCGGTCTGGAGCGCCCCGATGAGCGAGGAGAACGCCATGGGCGAGATGGTAAAGGTGAAGCCCAGCTTTTGGGACAGGGACTTGAGAATATCGATATCCAGCCCCTCATAGCCGCACTCCTCCGTCTTTGAGACCGTTTCGAAGTACATGAAATCCGGGCTCATCGCTACAACAAGGTTGCGTCCCTCAAGGGGCTTTTTGCCCTCATCCGCGGCTGCGGCACCGCAGAACAGGAGAGTAAAAACCAACAGTAAAGAAACCAACTTTTTCATGACGATATGTCCTCCTTAAAAATGAACTAAAGTTGAAATATTAAATATAAAACATAATTATTATACACTATTCAGAGGATTTTTGCCTGTCCATTGTGTACAACCCTTATGGATTTCCAGCGACAACGGTCTTATCGATATTATTTCGTGTCAAAAACGCCATCAGGCAGTCCTTATATTTTTATACTATAATATTTTTGATTTTTAAGGAGGCGTCCCTGAATGTCAAGCAAAATGTCTTTGAGGTCATCCCCCCGCACGTTCTTCCTCTTTTTCGCCGCCATAGGTATCGCCGCAACGGCCGCCGTCCTGTGGAAGTTGGGCGGTAAAGTACTCCCCTTCTACCCATTCTTTCTTCTTTGCTCGGGCATCGTGACCTTCTTCTTTTATGGTTACGATAAGAGGCAAAGCCGCACGGGCGGATGGCGTGTACCGGAACTCGTACTTCACCTGCTCTCCCTTATGGGGGGCTTCATCGGCGGGTACCTTGGCCGCCGCTTCTTCCGCCACAAAACCCAGGAGCCGCTCTTTCTCGCAATCATCATTCTGTCCGCCATCCTGCACGCCGGAATAGGCGTGTGGGTCTATTTCTTTTAGCCCATGGCGCTCAAGGTCCTCCCTTACTGCCGCGGCTCAGACCTCTCCTCTTTAATCAGGGACCTCCTGTCCGGCAGCAATCAGGACACGGTACGGTTTCTTGTCCCATCGCGCAAGGACAGGGACTGGTGGCTGAGGCGGGCGGGGCAGGACCAGTTTGGCCCAACAGGCAGGCGCTCCATCCCATGGACGTGGCAGGAGCTTTACGACGACCTCTGCGCGTCTATGGGGACAAGGAGGCGGCGGCCTCTCTCTCCTCCTGACCATCTCCTCATTCTGCGCTGTATATTGGATGAGGTCCTTGATGAAGAGCACGGGCTGACTGAGCACTGGCCGGGGTTAAGACGTTCCGGCTTTCTCGACGTCCTGTCCGATGACGTACACGAGCTTTTGAACGAGGCCGTGCGCCCCGAACAGATGGAGGATCCCGATGATCAAAACAATCCCATAAAGCGAAATCAGACAGCCACAGAAGAGACTGCCAGGGGGCCGGCGGCAGACCTTCTGCCCAGGGTCTACCGCCGGTACCTGGCCTACCTTGATGGCAACGGCCTTCTGGACAGCGCGCAGATCTGTAGCGCCACAGCGGAACTCCTTGCCGGAGGGGGAGACTGGGGGCGTAACTTTACGCTGGTTTTCACGGGCTTTCTCTCCTTCACCCACAGTCAGCTTGAGTTGGTTAGGGCGTTGATTTCCCGCTCCCGGGATGTTGTTATCCTGAAACCGGAGACACAGCTCTCTGAGCTTTACGATGTCGCCGGTCAGCTTGCTCTCTATTCTTCATCAGAGGTGCGTGCCTCAGATTCCAGTTTCACCGGAGGACAGATTATAGAGTTTCCCGCTGCGGAACCCGGGCTGGAGCCGGAGTCCGTCGCCCGGAGACTGGCCCTGTGGGCCGCCGGGCAGCTCCCTGTGGAGAATAACGAAGCTATGGATGGGGATTTGTCTTTATTCCTTCCCTTTCCCGGATTCTCCAACATTGGGATCATGACTTCCAATAATGTTGCAGAAACAATGATATCTGCCCTGAAACGATACGCTATTCCTTTCAATCAGGAGACAGGGAAGAACATCTCACAGACACTTCCCGGCCAGATACTCGCCTCCGTTCGTTCATTAAGCAATTCTGGTTTTCCGACCTATGGAATGGCCCTGCTGCTTGCTCAGCCCTGCTTCGCCGGGGCCAAGTTCAGCACAGCCAATGCACTCAGGTCAGGCCCCGTGGGACTCCGAGCCTGGGAAGAATACCTGAGTGCGGCGAATGAGGATGAGCCCATCCAATCAGCCCGCCGGGCCATACGAGCCATTGGATCCTTCTGCCGCGCCATCGCCCGTGGCGGACGGCCGGAAGAGTTGATGGACGCTTTCTACAAGTTCCTGACAACGAAGGGCCTTTGGCTGGACCGCATGGAGACAGCAAACTATGAAGAGCTGGATGAGAGCATTCGGACCATTGCCTCAGCCATTGAAACCGTAAAGGAGAAGTCTGTCACTCTGCACGAGCTTCTTCCCGACCTGGGCCCCCTCGGACAGAATAAATTCAAAGGAGAAAGGGCTTTTAACTTTCTGGAGACCTGGTGCCGACAAAGCAATACACGCCCCCCTTTGTCCCTTAGCGGGGCAGTTCACCTCTACGCCGGACAGCCGCCTGTGCTTGCCTCCCACCCCGTCTGGTTTATGTTGGATGTAACACAACGGACCTGGCCGGGGCGTATCCCCAGTTCTCCCCTTCTGAGCACAGCTGAACGCGAACGACTCAAGCAGAATGGCGCTCACCTCCCCTCCGCTCACGATAAGGCCATGCAGAGGGAGGCTCTTTTCCGCCGTCTGGTTCAGACAGGGGAAGACCTGACCGTACTCTCCTGTTCCAATCTGGACGAGAACGACAGGCCTCTTGCACGCTCTCCCTTCATTGAGCGGTTCCAGACGGACATGAGGTACTGGGATCTGAAAACCTTGTCCACCACACCGATTGAAGTGCTGAACAGCGGAGATGGGATCCTCTTCTCTGGTATCGACCCGGACTCCACGATTGTTGAGCGTACTCCACCCGTATTTCACGACGCCGGAGAAATAGTTGGGCTGGGCGTAAGCGACCTCAAGGAACTCCTGAGTTGCCCCGCGCTGTGGTGGCTCCGTCGCCGGGGGCGGATTCGCGAGCGCACAGTGGATCTGACCACCATGGCGGACTGGGGCACACTGAGCCACGTCCTCTGGCAGGAGATTTGGCTGAAATTCAGGGAGTCCTGCGACCCCACACAGTTCTCCTCCTTCGTCCATGGGGAATGGGCTCGCCTCCTCTCCGGGGACGGCCCTTACGATGACTTCCGGCGTCTCACGAGAGACCCCCGTCTCCAGCGTCGGTTGGAGAATCAACATTATCGCATCTTACGCATGAGCGACACTCAGGAACGGATATTGAAGAGACTATATCAGTTTGGATTCCAACATAAAATGATTCGCCTGGAGGAGGAGGCTCAGCTGAAACTTGAAAGGGGGGGGATTGCCTTCACGGGCCAGTGTGATCGTATTGAAGTGTTTGAAGAAAAACAAGGAGGGTTTGTTGCAATAATAACGGATTATAAAGAAGGTCGGGCGGAGAAATACGAGAAAGGTATGTCCATAAAAAGTTGTCCCTGGAATATCGGCGAATGGGAGAAGTTCCGATTTGGTCTTCAGCTTTCAGCGTACGCAGTTATGTTTGAACAACAATATCCGAATATTCCGCTCGCTGGCGTGAGTTTCCTGGGACTGGATGACGGCCGGCTGGCGGGCAGCTTCACACCGGAACTTCAGGAAGCCTTCGCTCCGGAGAGTGTTTCCAAAAAAAAGTTGGATATCCCCCTGCAGGAACGCAAAGATGAAGCGGAGTACGCAATGCAGTGCGCGGCCTCCCTGCTGCGCTCAGGGAAATTTAGCCCGTTCTATGGCTCTGAGCTTTGTCGAACGTGTGGCATGAAGAGCATCTGCCGCCGGAGCGAGTTCTGCAGCGAGTTTCTTTTGGAAGATGAGAACAACGAAGGGGAAGAAAGCGATATATAATACCCTATATTAGTACAAAAGATTACAGGACATAGATATGCAGAAAGGGGGCGGCCTGGAGCCGCCCCCTTTTCCACTGTGCCTGATTACGCACTGGCCTTTGCGGCCTCATCGGCCAGTGCACGCTGGCCCTGCTCAAACCATTTCTTACCCTCGACAAGACGGGCCACCATCATGGCGGAGCATGTGTCGCCCGTGGCGTTGACCATCGTGGCTGCGGGGTCCACAAGGAAGCCGATTGTTGCTACGATGGGGAAGGCTTCGGGCGGGAAGCCATACAGACTGACGATGAGCATCTCCCCCACAAGTCCGCCCCCGGGGATACCGGACAGAACAATGCCGGAGAGCACTGCCACAGCTACTGCGCTGGCAATGGTCCCTGCGCCTTCAAGCGGCATATTGAAGATGCCGAACAGGAAGGCAATCTTAAGAATCCCGCTGAGACAGGAGCCCTCCATATGAGCTGTGGCTCCGATGGGCAGGACGACCTCACTGATATCGTCAGGAATGCCGATGGCATGCGCTGCCTCCATGTTAACCGGCAGAGTTGCAACGCTGCTGCCTGTGCCCAGTGCCGTCAGCGACGGGGAGAGGATGTGCCGCCAGAACGTCCCGACACCCTTTCCTCCCGTGGCCCAGGCGGAATAGAGCGTAAAGGCGATGAAGAAGTAACCCAGGGTCGCAGCGTGGTAGGCAATCATGGCACGCAGATATGAGCCCAGCAGATTGGGGCCGAAGTCTCCCACCAGTGCCGCAAAGTAAGCGAAAAGCCCGATGGGCGCATAGTACATGATAATCCCAACTAACTTCAGCATAGCCTCGCCCAAAACGTTGATTGCTTTTGCCACAGAACGTCCTTTTTCACCCAGCATCTGAATACTGATGCCGAAGAGGATGGAGAAAAGAATTAGAGGCAACATGTGGCTGCGCGAAATGAGCTGTGGAAAGTCATTGACCGTAAGGGCCTTGACAATCTGGTCCGGGGTGCTGAGGGGCTGAAAGTTCTCTGGCTTAGTCAGTGCAATCTGCACGCCTTCCGCGGGAGGATAGGCCTTCACGGTGAGAATCATGACAATTGCCGCGACAGCTCCCGTCAACAGGAACACCCCTACCAGGGAGCCCATGACATTCCTCAGGCGCTTCATTGAGGACATATTCGCTACCGCGCCGCACACCGTCGTGAAGACCAGAGGCACCACGACCATGAACATGGCGTTGATGAAGATATCCCCCAGCGGCTTGAACTTCAGCGCGTCCCCGCCCATCTTCGCCCCGGTGACGCAGCCAAGGGCAATCGCGGCCAGCAAAATCAGGGGAAAACGATACCCCTTCCAAAAACTGTTCTTCTCTTTCGCCATAACAACCACTCCTTACGAAAATATCCCCCGGCTCTGGTGCATGCGGGGGAAGAAAGTTAAATTTTATCACACGCTCAAAAAAAATAAAACCAGCGTCGCACAAGTGAAAAAAATTAAACAATCAGCCACTTCAGACACAGCCCGGCAACGGCAGCAAGCAGGATGATGAGCTGAGGGTAGGTCTTGAAGGGCCGAAATCTCGAAAGATACCAGCACACCACGGCCAGCGCAACGAGAACAATCCCGGAGAGCAGAGCGTGAAACGAAGCGAAGGATGGCAGAATTGGGCGCAGCAGCGTGCAGAACGCCGCCAGCAGCAGTCCCGCTACAGCCGGACGCAGGGCCTTCTGGAAGGCAGCAACCTTCTTCTGCACGCCTTCCGATGCCCGCGAGATCAGCCACAACAAAAGCGCGAGCACCAACACAGGCGTTCCCACCAGTGCAATGGTGGCCCACCACGAGCCCCAAAAACCACCAAGCCGGTATCCCACGAACGTCGCAGAGTTAAGCGCTATGGGGCCAGGCGTCATCTGCGCCAGAGCGATGGTCTGTCCAAACATCTCCTCCGTCAGCCACGGGCGCACGACGACGAGTTCATGGTGAATAAAGGGAATCGTTGCCAACCCTCCCCCAAATGCTCCCAGCGCAACCTTGGCGAAGACCGCCATCAAAGTAAAGATTGTGCTCATGCGGCTTTCTCCTTTCGGAACATCCGGGCTCCCACAAACGAGATAAGGCCCCCTATAATCAGCGCTATGAAGGGATGAACATCACAACCCATCATTACCCAGGCCGTCGCAAGGAAGGCCGCGACGGGGATTAGGCTGACGCGGAAACGATGGCGGAAACACCAGCCCTTTCTCGTTTCCTCACCCTGCTCCTCTCCCTCCGCCTCATCGTCACCGATGGAAAGGTTCATCGTCATGGAAGCGGAAGTGGTGGGATCGTCTACCAGTACGGAGGTCTTAATCATCTTCCAGAGGGAGTTCCACACCACGGCAATCACTCCCGCAGAGGCGCCCAGGAAGAAAGCAATCATCCAGGGGTTGGTCAGGTGGTCGATAATGATGGAAGAGAGGAAGAGAATGACCAGAAACGGGGCCGTGGCTGTTCCCAGAACCGCCGCCAGCGCTCCGGCCCAGCCTTCCATGGCCTTACCGGCCACGAAGGAGAGGTTTGTAGCAATAGGCCCCGGCACGGCCGTGGCCAGGACAATCATGTCCGTAATTTCCTCGTCGGAGAACTCCCCGGTGGCCCGCACCTCGGATTCAATGACCCCCAGCATGACAATCCCTCCACCGATAGTGAAAGCCCCAATCCTCATGAACCGCGTATAAATTGACAGCAAGCGCCGAAACATCTTTGAGCTCCTTTCATCGAGCATATACTTAAATGATAGAACAAAGCTCACCAGACGGCAACACAGCCATCCGTCCTTGGTTCCGTGGCCCCCGCCAGGCTTCCGGAGGCCATGCGCAGAATCATCTCACCGCGGCCAAACGATGTGGAGTCCTCCAGCACTTCAACCTCATGTCCGCGCGTCCTCAGACCTTCCACGATTTCCGGGGACACGGCCCTCTCCAACAGAATCTTCTTTCCGCAGGTCCACTGCCAGCGCGGCGCGTCCAGGGCTTCCTGAGGGTTCATGGCGAAGTCAACAAGATTAGTGACGGCCTGCACGTGCCCCTGGGGCTGCATAAAAGCCCCCATGACACCAAAGGGTCCCAGGGCCTCGCCTGCCTTTGTGAGGAATCCGGGGATGATGGTGTGATAGGGTTTCTTACCCGGTGCGATGACGTTGGGCGATGCGGGGTCAAGGCTGAAGTTCGCACCTCTGTTATGCAGGGCAATCCCCGTGCCAGGCACCACCAGCCCGGATCCGAATCCCATGTAATTACTCTGGATCATCGAGACCATGTTGCCCTCCCCGTCCGCCGCCGCAAGGTACACCGTTCCTCCCCGCTCAGGACGGCCGTGCGCCGGTTTCAGAGCCTCATGCCCAATCAGGGCACGGCGTTCCTCCGCGTAAGTTTCGGAGAGAAGATCTTCTGTCCGGCAGGTCATGAAGCGCGGGTCGGCCACAAAGGTCCGCACGTCGGCGAAGGCCAGCTTCATCGCTTCAATCTGAAGATGGTAAGTCTCCTCCGTCTCCCGCTCTCCGGGCATCTTCAGCCCCTCCAGTATTTTCAGGGCCATGAGCGCCGCGATGCCGTGTCCGTTGGGTGGAATCTCCCATACGTCGACCCCGTGACAGGATGCCGAAATGGGCTCGACCCACTCCGGAGCGAAACCGGCTAGGTCCTCCTTCCTCAGCCAACCACCCGTCGTCTGGGAAAAGGTATCTATCCGGTCCGCCAGATCCCCGCGATAAAAGTCCTCCCCTCCACTCTCCCCAATGCGGTTCAGGGTCTCCGCGTGGGCGGGAGAACGCCAGACCTCGCCCGGCATGGGAACGTGACCTTCCGGGCAGAAGGTTTTGAACCACTCCTCAAAATCCACCCCCTGACTCTGCGAATATTTTTCAAAGGCCTGACGCCAGAGCAGGGACACCGTGGGGGAGACCACCACACCCTCGCGGGCATAATCAATGGCTGGAGCCAAATCCTCCGCAAGGGTGAGTTTTCCAAACCGCCGGACGAGTTCCGCCCAGCCCGCCGGGGCCCCGGGGACCGTGACCGCTGACCAGCCAAGAGGCGGCACCTCGCGGTGTCCCGCGGCCCTCAGTGCCTCCGCATCGGTCAATCTTGGGGCCGAGCCGCTGGAGTTCAGGCCGTGCAGTTTCTTCTCCTTCTCAATCCAGACCAAGGCGAAACCGTCTCCCCCGATTCCGTTTGAGGTGGGCTCTGCCACGGTGAGGCAGGCGGCCGTAGCCACCGCCGCGTCCACAGCGTTCCCACCCCGCTTCAGGATATCAAGGCCGGCCTGAGCGGCCAGGGGCTGTCCCGTCGCGACCATGCCCCGCATGCCAAAGACGACGGCCCGCCGCGAGGGATAACGATAGCGCAATGCGTCAAAGATCATTATTCAAGCTCCTCCCTTTATATCTTCCCAGTTCTCAATGGCCCTCTGAGCCTTGAGGGTTTCCAGAGTTTGGGTCAGGGGCTCAAACACAGCACAGGGAACGCGGGCTGTGACAGAGACGCCGGGTGAAGACATCTTCCCGTCCTCGCCGGCCAGTGGCAAGCGGGCACATCCATGCGCCGCCGCTGCCGCTAACGTTTCCTGCGTGTCGTAGTCCCAGGACAGGACCTCAGCTCCGTTTCCCTCCAAAAGACGTGTCACGGTCCCGACGGAGCCCCAGGGCAGGCGAACAGCGAGGAGACGGACGGGCACGCGCTCCACGGTCTTAGCCGCGTTAAGCGTCTTTATCGATACACCGCCATAGGCTTCGATCAGCCCGCGCACCCCCAGTTTGACCCCGCCAAAGTATCGCGTCACGACAACGAGGACGTTGAACAGCCCGTTATATCGTTGAATTGCCCCTAAGATAGGACGCCCCGCCGTGCCTGAGGGCTCTCCGTCATCGGAACTATACTCAGTCACAGACTCCGGCCCCAACAGGGATATGCGGTAGGCCCAGCAGTTGTGCGTCGCGTCCCTGTGCGCGGCCCGCACGCAATTCAGGAGTTCCCTCGCCTCTACCTCACTGTGACAGGGCTCCGCCCGTCCGATAAAGACGGAGCGCTGTATCTTCTCCTCATATTCCGCAGGTCCCGTCAGCTCAATGTAGCTTTGCCCCTCTGACCTGGGAGCGGGGTCATTTTTCATTGGTCATATTCCATGCCTCGCGGAGGCGGCGATATGAGTTCTCCACCGCGTCAGAGAGCACGCGGGTATCTGCCAGCACTGGCATGAAATTGTTGTCCCCCGCCCAGCGCGGCACGATGTGGCGGTGCAGGTGTCCGGCCACTCCGGCCCCGGCCGGCTCGCCCAGGTTCATGCCCATGTTGAAGCCGTCGGGGCGCATTACCCGCTTGAGGACAGTCACCACGTGAGCCGTAAGATGGTGCATTTCCAGTGCCTCCTCGTCTGTCAGTGATTCGTAAACGTTAGTGTGGCGGAAGGGAATGACCATCACATGCCCGGCATTGTAGGGATAGAGATTCATGATGACAAAACAGGTTTTGCCCCGATGGAGGATGAAATGTTCCTCGTCCCTGTGCTCTGCGGGAAAATCACAGAAAATGCAGCCTCCGTTCTTCGGCTTGGGGGCCTCGATGTAGGACATTCGCCACGTGGCATAAAGCTGCTGCAAGAGAATCGCTCCTTTTTTTTAAATTTCACTGTTTATATTATAATGGGAAATATTCTAAAGGGGGCGAAGTTATGGCGATTTTTGAGGGGATGTTACTTCTTAATGAGCGGAGGTCTGTGGTCGACTACGGCCAGAGGCTGCTGACTCACGGGCTCACGCGTGGCACAGGGGGCAACATCAGCATCCTGAACCGGGAGCAGGGACTCCTCGCCATCAGCCCATCAGGCATGGATTACTTTGAGATTAATCCGGAGGACGTCGTTGTGCTGGACCTGGAGGGCCGCATTATTGAAGGAAAACGCCGCCCCTCCAGCGAGGCGGATATGCACCGCATGGTCTACAATGGCCGTCCGGACATCGCGGCTGTTGTCCATACCCACTCCCCCTTTGCCACAGCCTTGGCCTGCACGCGGGAGGCCCAGAAGAACGGCTTGCCCCCCATTCACTACCTGACCGCCCTGGCGGGACCGTCCGTTCGTTGTATTCCCTACTATCCTTTTGGGACGGAAGTGCTGGGCCAGGCGGCCCGTGTCGGGATGGAGGGCCGCTTCGCCGTGCTCATGGGAAACCACGGCCTGCTGGCCGCGGGACCAGATATTCGCTACGCCTTCAACGTCGCGGAAGAGCTGGAGTTCGTCTGTGAGCTTTACTGTCACGCCCGGACGGCGGGTACTCCGACCTTGCTGTCCGAGGAGGATATGCGCGTAGCGATGGAAAGGTTCCGCGTTTATGGACAAAAAGCCTGACCCCTTTTTCCCGGAGGGAACGCCCGACGGCCAGCGCCGTGCCGTGACCGCCCGGGGAAGTCTCATCACCGTCGGAGCAGGGGCGGGGACGGGCAAGACCTGGGTGCTCTCCAACCGCTACGCACGCCTGCTGATTGAAGCACAGAGAGATAATACATACACTCCCCTCCCCACCGCGGAACGTGGAGAGCTTCTGCCGCGCGACATCCTTACGCTGACCTACACTGAAGCGGCCGCAAACGAGATGAGGGCCCGGATTGAAAATCGGGTCCGGGACCTTTTGTCCCGGACGGCCATCGATGCCAAGCGGAAAGAGATGATAACGGACGGGTTCTGCGAGGCCTGGATATCGACTATTCACTCCTTCGCCGCACGGCTGATTCGGGAGTCGGGCCTGGCGCTCGACGTGGATCCCCGCGCCACGATAATCTCCGACTCTCAGGAGGAACGCTTCTGGGACAGCATACGGGAGGGTGTTGAGTTCGCAAACCTCAGATCCCTGGCCTCGGTGTACGGGGACGCCTCCCTCCAGGCCGCGGCGTCAGCTCTGGACTCAGATTCCATTCTCAGTGCGGCCGTCGGACGATGGGGGGCCGTCAGGCTGAGCGCCCTGGCCAGGGACGCGGCGGAGCTCCATGCCTCGCTGGGACATTGCTGGCAGCAGATGATGACCTGGGGGACAGACGGCGGAGATGAGCTGTTTCAGGCGGTGCGAGACCCCGTGACGACAATCCTGAGAGGAGCGTGGCGGCGGGCATGGGACACATGGAGCGAAATCCTCAGCACGCTGGGAGAAGCTATTCAGGCCAAGGGGCAAAAGGACCGCGAGACGGGCAAGGCCAACAGCGCCGACGCTCTGTTGCTGGAATGCCTGGAATGCTGGGGAGAGGCTATTAACACGAATCCTGATGATGAGACACTTCGTGCGTTTTACCTCCATGTGACAGACAAGGCGAAGCTCAAGGGGCGCAACACTAATCTCCTCAAGGAGGTCAAGAGCTTCCTGGGGACAACGCTAGCTGTGTGGCAGGACGGCGAAGCAGGGCTGGCTTCGGTCTCTGCGGCGCTCAATACCCCCATTCCGGAGCCTGAGCGGCAGCTGCACGCCGTACTGCTGAGATTCTGCTCTGCGGCCTGGGGCCTTTGGGACTCGATGAAGCGGCGGCGCGGCCTCCTGTCCTTCTCCGACATAATCCTTCACGCGCGGGAGGCGCTGAGGACTGGTGAGCTGGAGAGGTCTTTCCGCCACATCCTTGTGGACGAATTTCAGGACACGGACCCCCTTCAGTTCGACATGATTCTCTCCCTGGCGGAGAGTAGCGGCCAAACATCCCTCTTCGCCGTGGGAGACCCTAAACAGTCCATTTACGGCTTCCGCCACGCGGAGCCTTCTCTTTTTGCCAAGACCATCAGCCAGGCGGAGACCAGGGTTGATCTGGACGTTAGTTTCCGCACGCGGGCATCTCTGCTGGAGCGCATCAACGACCTGTTCACTCATATCTGGCGGGAGGGGCTTGGCACATCGGGAGTGCTGTCCCGTCTTAAATTTGAGCCTCTTTCCCCCGCTAACACAAAGGAAGAACGAAATAAGGGAACGGTTCCGCCCTTCTCCGTCCTTCTGTCCATCCGGAGCAAACGCCCTCTGGACGAGACGAGGGAACAACTTGCCCGCGAGCTGGGGCACAGGATCGCGTCCTGGGTGCAAGAGGGACGGACGGTGTGGGACAAGGAGGGACAGATCCTGCGTCCCGTTCGCTATGGCGATTTTGCCGTATTGGTGCGGAACCGGGGGACACACGATCTTTTGGAGCGCGTTTTTGCGGCCCAAAGCGTCCCAGCCGTTCAGGACCTCAGCCGGGGGTACTTTGCACGGGGCGAGGTGGAGGATGTCATCTGCCTTCTTCGCGCGGCAGCAGACCCCGAGGACGATGCGGCAGTTGCCGGCTGGCTGCTCTCGCCCTTCTCCGGAGTACCGGAGGCGGATGCGGTGGCCCTCCTGGAACAGACCCCTAACAGGCGGAATAACTCGGTGTCAGCAGGGCAACAGAAGGGTGCTTCTTCCCTGACGGCCTCTCCGCAACACCTCATTGATGCGATCCGCGCGTCTCTGCCTGAGGCTATGTCCGCACTTCAACGTTTTTCCATCATAGGACAACAACAGGGCCCGGCGAGACTCCTCTCCCTTCTCGACCGTGACCGGCGCTGGCTTGCCTGTTACAAAGGATGTGAACGGCTGCGCACTCTTCGCAACGTTCGGCGGGCCATTTCCATTGCGCGGGACTTCCAGCGGGACAGCGCATCGAGCCTCACAGCCTGTGCGGACTGGATGGCACATGCCCTTCGACAGGGCGTCGTCATGGAGGAGCCGACATGGCACGGAAAAGAGGTTAACGCCGTTCTGCTCTCCACGATTCACGCCTCAAAAGGACTGGAATATCCCATTGTGGCACTCTTCGACACAGCGGCTCGAAAAGCCGCCGCCAGGGACGGTCTGCGCCCCTCAAAAACGTTAGGCATCGTGTTCTCCTCCCTGCCAGATGAAATGACGGACGGCAAGACCACTCCATTTCTTCAGGGGGCGGCATGGGATGGGCTGCTGGCCGCTCAGGGAGAGCTGGAGGAGGACATGAGGCTCCTCTACGTTGCTGCAACCCGCGCGCAGGACGGGCTGCTGGTCTGTGGCCTGCTGGGGGAAAAGGACGGTCTTCTCACACCTCAGAAGAACTCCTGGACCTCGCTGTTTTTGGAGCGCATGGCGGCACGGGGGGAATGTCCCCCCATGGAAGGGGGCATAACTCCGGAAGCGCTGGCCGTTCCAACTATCACGCTGATTTCCGATAACGCTCAGCCACTGCCCGGAAAAAGCGACAAAAGGGAGGGACTTCCCGCCCCTGCCCCACGCCGCGTCCCCTTGCCGGGAAAGGAACAGGTCCTGCTGAGCCAGATTTCGGCCACGTCCTTCGCGCTGTACGAATGGTGCCCGCTGGCGTGGCGAAGGCGCTACCGTCAGGGGCTCGACCTGCGATGGGAGAGCCCGGACCGCGACCTTTTGGCGGAGGATGGGCGCGGCGGCGCGGAGCTGGGCAGCCTGGCGCACTGGCTCCTGTCACACTGGGCTTCTTTAGAATCTGGAGACGAGTTAACAGAGCTTAATACCTGGCTGACGGACGAGCGGGTAATCCACCGTCTGCCGTCCTATCTCCGCGATGTCTGGCGCGAAGAAAAATCCCGCGAGGAGCTGGGAAAGTGGCTGAAGCGTTTTGCGGACTCGGACGCGGGGAAGACCGTCTGCGGGGCCCTGGCGCAAGGGGCTGTCCGTGAGGCCGGTTTCCGCGTCAATCTGAGGGGAGACACAGCCGGGGTGACGCTCGCGGGCGCGATGGACTTAGTCTGGCGGGAGAGAGACAGCGGGCTTTGGCATGTGATGGATTATAAAATCACCCTGAGCCGGAAGGCCCCTCCCGGGCTCTACGGCGCACAGCTGGACTTTTACGCCCTCGCTGTGCGGGAGGCCGCGTTGAGAGAAGGGATGCCCTGCGAGGCGGTGGACGTGGGGCTCGTCTTTCTGCGGGAGGACAGCCGCGTGGAGCTACGGCGGCTGGCAGAAAACGACTGGGAAGGACTGAAAATCAGGGTGCTTGACGCGGCCCGTCGCGGCGCGGCGGGAGACAACTATCCCCCCAACCTGTCCCACTGCTCCTCCTGTCCATGGAAGACGGGGTGCCCGGCATTGAAAGCGAAGGAGGCGGCGGCATGAGCGCGACTGTGCGGTACGTTTGCAGGGAATGCGGCTACGTTACGATGATGAGGACAGGACGGTGTCCCTCCTGCGGTGCGTGGGGATCGCTGGCGGCGGAGCAGCCGCCTAAACCCGTCGGAGTGTCCCCGGCGGGACGAAACGTTGTCCCCGTGCGGATGGTCAGCGCTGTGGATGTCAGGCCGCCCAAAAGAATCCCCACCGGCATCGGCGAGTTGGACCGCGTGCTTGGAGGCGGGCTGGTGCCCGGGGGTGTGGTCCTTATCGGCGGGCAGCCCGGCATTGGCAAGTCCACCCTGCTGCTCCAGGCAGCGGGACGGGTGGCGGCAATGGGCCGTCCCGTACTTTACATCTCCGGCGAGGAGTCGGAGGCCCAGGTCGCCCTGCGCGCGTCGCGCATCGGCGCGGCAACGAACCGATTGCTTCTTTCCAGCGGCGCGGATCTTGAAGGGGCACTGGCCAATCTCAACGAGGATATCGTTTTCTTTGTGCTTGACAGCGTTCAGGCCATGAAGGCGGAGGGGGAGAGCGGCTGGCCTGGGACTCTGACCCAGGTGCGGGCCGTGGCGCAGCGCGTGGTGGACGCGGCGCGGGAACGGAACATCCCCGCGGTGATGGTGGGACACATCACGAAGGACGGACGGCTGGCGGGCCCCATGCTGCTGGAGCACATGGTGGACACGGTGCTGAACTTCAGCGGCGAGGGCTACTCCTCCTACCGGATGCTGCGGGCGATGAAGAACCGCTATGGCAGCACGGACGAACTGGGCGTCTTTGAGATGCGGGAGGACGGCCTTGTGCCGGTGGAGGACAAGAGCGGGCTCTACTGGAACCGTTCAGACTCCGCCGTACCGGGCGTTGCCATGACGGTTGCTTTAGAGGGGACGACGCCCCTCGCCGCGGAGCTCCAGACTCTGGCAAGCCCGACGGTGTTTCCCTATCCCCGGCGCACGGCGCGGGGCATTGAGCTGAACCGATTTCAGCTTCTGGCCGCGGTGATTGAAAAACGATGTGGCATTTCGACGGGGGGGCATGACCTGTATATGAATGTCGCCGGGGGCCTCTCCATTCAGGACCCCTCCGCGGACCTGGGGGCCTGCGCGGCCATTGCGTCAGCGCTGAGGGACTCTCCCCTGCCTTCCGGGACGTGTTGGCTGGGCGAGGTGGGACTGGCCGGGGAGGTCCGGCCCGTCACACGGATGGGCTTGCGTCTGAAGGAGGCCGCGCGGCTGGGTTTCACCTCCGCCGTCGTCAGTTCCCGCGAACGTCTGAAAGGCCTGGACGTTGGGCTGGAGCTCATCCCCGCCACACATCTGGACGAGGCCCTGGCGGGGCTGCTGGTGAAGAAAAAGGCGACGCGAGAATAATTGGGCCGACTTTGAGAATAATCCCCCGGCGCGAGACCGGGGATTTGTTTTGTATTGCTGCACGGTTACTTTCGTCTCCAGACCGCCGGCGCTGTAAACCCAGGCAGCATTAAAACCATAACGCACACAAATAACGAGCAATGGCCCCGTCTCCCCTTGCCCGGTGCTGTAGCCGTCAACAATAAAAACATTAGGGAAATAACAGAAAAACAAAAAATGAAGCGTTTTGTGTCCCACCTGTGGTTTGACCACGTGCTTTGTCTTCCACTTTAATAATGGGTGCAGACCGCAGGAGCAAAAACCCTCACCTGTGATACAATTCAAGCGAGGAACTGCGCGGCGCGCAGGCTCTGCATTTCTTATCAGCCCACAAATGAAACGGAGGATTTGTTATGCTCAAAGGAATACCAAAGATTCTGTCGCCGGAACTATTAAAAGTGCTGGCGGAGATGGGGCACGGCGATAAGCTTGTCATTGCCGACGGAAACTTCCCGTCCCAGTCTATGGGCAAGAACGGCGTCGTCATCCGCTGTGACGGGCACGGTGTGCCCGAGCTGCTGGACGCCATCCTTCAGCTCTTCCCTCTGGACACCTACGTGGAGAAGCCGGTGACGCTCATGGAGGTGGTTCCTGGCGTCGACGTCAAGACGCCGATTTGGGACACCTTCAAGGAGATTACAGCGAAATACGACCCCAGG
>JAIKZX010000098.1 GCA_024681935.1 Fretibacterium sp. | reverse complement strand
AGGGCGACGCCCGTGTCGTCGCAGCTTGTTTCTATGCCAAGCGTCAGGCTGGTCATTACCTTCACCCCCATAAGCATGCGATTATTATAACCTCTGAAATATTCCGCGGGGGTGCGCTTGCCAAAAACACGGCAAGACGGTACGCTTAACCCCGTAATTTTTTCAGTTTTAACTGGAGGTTGGGTCATGCTGCTGGTTACGGATGTCGGCAACACCACGACGGTCATAGGGATTTTTGAGGGAGAAACGCTGAGGGCGCACTGGAGGCTTTCCTCAACGCTGCACACGTCCGACGAGCTGGGGGTCAACCTGCTCACCCTGCTGGGCACAAAGGGCATCGCCCCGAAGGAGATCACGGGGGCTGCCTTTGCCAGTGTGGTGCCCATGCTGGACTTCTCGCTCCGGGAGGCGATCTGGAATTTCTTTGACGTGGACCCGCTCCAGGTGGACGCGGCCACGGACACGGGCATGGAGATACGCTACGCGACTCCCCACGAGCTGGGCGCGGACCGTCTGGTGACGGCCGTGGCGGGGCGGGCGAAGTATGGCGCCCCGCTTATCGTGGCGGACTACGGCACGGCAATTACCTTTGACGCGGTGTCAGCGGACGGGGCGTACCTGGGAGGCGCGATCGCGCCGGGGCTGAACTCCAGCATCTCCGCGCTGTTCTCCCGGGCCGCGAAGCTGCCGCAGGTGGGGCTTTCCCTGCCCAAATCCGTCATAGGGCGCAACACAAACGAAGCCATCCGGGCGGGCATTGTCCTTGGCAGCGCGGGGTTGACGGACCATATCGTCGGGCTGCTCCGGGCGGAACTGGGCGCGGAGGCGAAGGTGGTCGCCACCGGAGGGCACGCCGAGCTGATGGCGCGGGTCTCGCAGACGATTGGGCTTGTGGACCCCTGGCTGATGCTCGACGGCCTGCGGATCATCTATCAGCGCGTCAGGGGCTGAGCCTGTGTCCTGCGTCATTGGCGGACTTTCCCTGGCCAACCCCCTCTGCCTCGCGCCGATGGCGGGGGTCACCAACGCGCCGCTGAGGGAGTTCTTCTCCCTTCTTGGCGTGGGCCTGACGCACACGGAGATGGTGAGCTGCGCCGGCCTGATGCGGGGCAACGCAAAGACGGAGGGGATGCTGCGGGTCGCCCCCGGGGAGGCTCCCCTTATCCTGCAGCTCTTCTCCCCGGATGCGGCGACGCTGGCGGGGGGAGGGGAGGCGGCCCTGGCGCGCAGCCGGCAGAACGGCGCGGTTCCCTTTGCGGGGCTGGGAATCAATATGGCCTGCCCCATGCCCAAGGTGACAAAGCGCGGGGCGGGGGCCGCGCTCCTGAAGAACCCGGCGGAGGCCGCCTCAATGGTCCGCGCCCTGAAGAAATTCTCCCTGCCGGTCTGGGTCAAGATACGCCGGCTGGAGGACCTGGACGGGACGCTGCGTTTCATTGAGGAGCTGGCAAAGGCGGGGGCAGACAATGTGTGCCTGCACGGCCGGACGGCGGCTCAGCGCTATGAGGGCACCGCCGACAGGCGTTTTGCGGCGGCGGCTGCTGCCCGCTTCCCCGGTCTCATCAGCGCCAGCGGGGACGTTTACAAGGTTGAGGATGTGCAGGAGTATCTGGAGATGGGCTGCGCTCCCGTGATGCTGGCGCGCGGGGGGCTGGCCAATCCCTGGCTTCTGCCCTCTGCCCTGCGCGCGCTGGGTTTTGACGTTCCGCCGGAGCGGCTGGCCCGCGCCGGGATCGGGGCTCTGCCCCCCACGCCGGAGGCGCGTTTCGCGGGCCTTTGCCGGCTGGGGGAGCGCGCCAGGGAGATGATTGGGGAGCGTCAGGCCGTCGTGCTGCTCAAGCGCCTCATGGGCGGGATCCTCTGGGGGATGGAGGGAGCGTCGGAGCTGCGCCGCCGCGCCGGCTGCGCCCTGGAGCTGGACGAGCTGCTCAGCGTGTTCTCCGCGGGGATGCTGGGCCGTTCCGTCCCAACCGCCAGGCCAGACCATTGACGGCCGCGACGATGACGATGAGCAGAGAGCCCATGGCCGAGGCCGCGCCGAAATCCCCCTCATTGATGGACTCAAAGAGCTCGATGGAGGCCACCCGCGCGTAGGGGCTGACGAGGAAGATAATGGGGCCCGTGGTCGTCATGGCCGCGCTGAAGGCGTTGAGGAACCCCAGCCTCAGGAAGGGCGACAGCAACGGCAGCAGCAGGTCCCTCAGCACGCTGAGAGGCCCGCCCCCCAGGTCCCGCACCACGTCCCGAAGTGAGGGGTCCATCTGGGCCAGTCCCGCCTCCGCCGCCCGGAGCGACGGGGAGAGCTGGCGGAAAAGGCAGCTCATGGTGATCAGAAATCCGGCGCTGAGCTCAAAGGGAAGACGCGAGAAGACCAGGAGATACCCCACGCCGAGGAACGTTCCCGGCATGAGATAGGGCACGTCTGCTATGGTCTGGACCCCGCGCCGTATGAAGCGGGGCGCCCCCGGCATCAGGAGCACGATGACCGCGGAGAGCAGACAGCCGCCCAGGGCCGCCGCCAGCGAGCAGAGCAGGCTGCGGATGAGGCTGTCCGTGCGGAAGTTCAGTATCCCGGCCAGGTGCCGGGAGGTCAGGGAGAAGTCCACACCCCAGGTCCGGGTGACGCTGCCGAGGAAGATGAGTCCGTATACCAGAACCTGAAGGGCCACAAAAGCCCAGGCCGCGGCAGCGGGCAGGGAGAGGAACCAGCGGGGGAGTTCCAGCGAGCGCGGCTGAGACAGGCCGTGCAGGGCCGTGTCCTTTTTTTGCGTGGAGCGCAGAAACAGGACCAGCAGCGCGGGGAGCACCAGCAGGACGTTCATGGCGCAGGCCAGGGGGAAGTCCCCCACGCCGATGAGGGTGTTGTAGGCCCGTGAGGCCAGCACCTGAAAACGCCCTCCCACGAACAGCGGCGTCCCGAAGTCCGACAGGGAGCGCACAAAAGCCACCAGCCCCGCCGCCCCGATGCCGGGCAGGGCCAGGGGAAGGGAGATTTTCATCAATGTCCTGAGGGGCGAGCCCCCCAGGTTCAGCGAGACGTTCTCCAGAGTGCCGTCCACGCGGTCCAGCGAGGCTGCGGTCAGGAGCGACGTGAGCCCCACCAGCCCCGCCGCCTCCATCATCAGCACCCCGTGAAAGCCGTAGGGGTTCCACTCAATGCCCAAAAGCCGCCATGTGATCAGCCCCCGGCGGCCGAAGAGCATGAGGTAGGCCATGGAGCAGAGGAACGGCGGCGAGATGGTGGAGAGGGCCAGCGCCCCCACGATGAGCGGCCTGCCCCGGGCAGGCCCATAGACCAGCCGGATGGCGATCAGAATGCTCAGGGAGAGGGTGAGCAGTGTGACACCCAGCGCGAGGGAGAAACTGTCAATCACCAGCCGGATATTCCTGATGAACAGCCCCTCGTAGGCCCTGAGCGAGAAATGCCCGTCCCTGAAAAAGCTCTCAAAGAAAACGGAGCCTGCGGGCCAGAGGATGAAGATGCCCAGCAGCGCGGATACCACGGCCCACAGACCCCACTCCGCCCCCGCGGAGGGCGCGGCGCGCGCAGAGAGGGCCCGCCGGGAGGTTATTTCCCGGCGGGAGGATAACAGGCTCACGCTACTTGCTGCCAAACTTCTCCTGCCAGACCTTGAGGATCGCCTCGCGGTCCTGGCCGGCCTTCACAACGTCCATCCGCATCAGGTTGGAGTCCCGCATGGCCTGAACGGCCGGGGCCAGCTTCACGCCGGGGCGGACGGGGGCCTGAGTGTTGTACTTGCCAAGGGTCTCCTGCCCCTTCTCGGAAAGCACCCAGTCCACCAGCGCCCGCGCGCCCTCAGGATTCTTCGCTCCCTTAAAGACTGCCACCGGCGCGATGTACCATGGCACGCCGTCCTTGGGGAAGGCCATCTCCACCTTATACCCCTCCTGCTGCAGTCTCTGCACCGTGTCGAAGGGGGCGACGGCCACGGCGGCCTCACCCATGCTGACCTTGTTGGCCGGTTCCGCGCCGCGCTTGGAGTAATAGGGCACGTTGGCGTCGATGGCCTCAAGCAGCTTCCAGCCCTTCTCAGCGCCCAGCGTCTGAAGAATGCCGGACACCATGGCGTAGAACGTGCCGCTGACCAGCGGAGTCGCCATCAGGACCTCGTCCTTATACTCCGGTTTCGCCAGGTCCTCCCAGCTCTGGGGCATGGCCAGCCCCTTCTTCGCCATGACCTCCTTGTTGCCCATCAGCACCACGGATCCCAGGGAAATGCCGCTCCACAGCCCCTCGGCGTTGAAGAACATCTTGTCGTAGGCCGCGCGCTCCGGGGAGACATAGGGCTCAAGGAAGCCGCCGGCCGCCGCGGCCACGTAGCTGTCCAGCCCGCCGCCGAACCACGCGTCCGCCTGAGCCTTGCCTGCCGCGCGGATACGCGTCAGAACCTCGCCTGAGGACATCTCAAGGTAATCGACCTTAATGCCCGTGTCATGGGTGAAAGCCTCAAGAATGGGCTTGATCCCCGTGTAGGCAATGAAGATGCTGACGCTCTTCTCCGCTCCCAGCGCGCCTCCGGCGAGGCACGCGCACAACAAAACCGCTGCAATCAACTTCCTGAACATAAAACCAGCCTCCTTATAATTGGATCTCAGGAGAAAGAACATCTGCCTGAAATCTCTTAAAACTCCTTATATCAGTTGGGAAGCTTTTTCCGCTCTCCCCGAACTTTCCTTTTCAGAAGTGGCATGCGGGGGATATCTCCTGTGCTTTCCCCGCAATGCCTTTAGGAATCATCTGCTGCAGCACCCATGCCTCTGCGGGGACAAAGGCCGTGCCATTCCATGCCACGGGCCCGCACGCCCCGGCACGGATCATCTGAACCAGATCCCGTTCGTTTTGGGGCTCTCCGTCAAAGCGTGTGGCAAACCTCCCGACGCGCTCAGCAAGATGGGCGTCGCCGGCCCCAAGACAGGCAATTCCGCGGGCCCTGGTTTCTCTCAGCGCCTGAAGGTTGGCTTCGTGCTTTGTGCTGCCGTTGAAACACTCCAC
>JAIKZX010000081.1 GCA_024681935.1 Fretibacterium sp. | reverse complement strand
ATTATGAGTGTCATCACCGGGTTTATAATAACAAAAGCTGTCTCCGCTGCCGCCATAAAATTTGTTTGATTCCTCCTTGTCAGAAGGGGCGTAATACCCTATAGCTACGGCTCCGTGTTCCTTAATCAGACCTTTCACCCTATCTCTGTTGGAGGCGTTGATTATTCCTATTGTGTAAGCGTCCCTGAGGGTCAGATATCGCTTGTAGGCCTCCGGCGGCTTACTCCCCACAACCGTCCTGACATTTTTAATCTGATCATAGGACAGATTGCTTTCCAGGGTGGGCCCCGCGAGACGCGACAGGAAAGCAACGCTTTGACTCTGATTAGCGCCCTCGGAAAAGGGGTCATTGCCCTGTGACAGGAAAAAAGCCCTGCCCGGCGTGGGGTCCCTGTAGATAAACCAGGCCAGATGCAGCTCCGAGAGGTCGAGGTCGACGGGCTCTCCGAACTGACCAATGTAGTTGGACTCCAGGCTGCCGATAGCGGCGTGGGTACTGCATGTGCCGTAATCACCCTGATCTTTGACGGATGTAACACGGTTATACGTCCTGAGATCAAAACTGACCGGCAGTTCAGAGCTTTGGGACAGCAGAGGCCCCCTCTGGGTATTCTCCATTTCCCGCGGCGGATTGGCCAAAAGATGGGAACAGTCAAAGGGACTGGGGATGTGGCCATAAAAGGGTTTCTTTTCGCCTGTGGAAGAGCTCAGCCGTAAGGGGCCGTTGGATTTATTCTCTTTCCACCAGTTGAGGAACATCGGCGAAAGCGGCGCCCGCCTGGAAATACCCGTCCCCGCAAAGGCAGCCGGCCTCTCCGGTAGCGCGGAAACTCCGCACAGCATCGCAGCAAATAACAATAAACCAGTTATTTTTTTCATAATCTGAGCCCTCCTTTTTACAAGGACGTGTTATGCCGTTCCCTGTTTGTTCCTGCGCCTCATCCAAAGGACGTAGCCCCCGGCAATACAAGCCGCCGCCCCGACGCAGCCCAGCGTGATAAGGTGCAGATACCGTGCCAGAAACTCCTGATGTTCCCCCAGCAGGTAGCCCAGAAAGGTGAGCACTGTCACCCAGACGCCGGCCCCCAGCGCCGTGAAGGCCGTGAAGGTGCCGAGGGGCATCCTGGCAATGCCCGCGGGCAGGGAGATGTACTGCCGGATGACGGGCAGCAGGCGTCCCACAAGGGTGCTGACGTGGCCGTGTTTTAAAAAGAAAGCGTCCGCCCTGGCCACAGACTCCTCAGAGATGAAGAAATACCTGCCATACTTCAGAAGGAGCGGACGGCCCAGCCGCACCGCCACCCAGTAGTTGAACAGCGCGCCAAGGATGCTCCCGGCGATGCCCGCTGCCAGCACAGCCCACAGCGACATCTCGCCCTTCCATGCCAGGTAGCCCGCGGGAGGCATCACCACCTCGCTGGGGAAGGGGAAGAACGAGGATTCCAGAAACATCAGCGCCGTGATTCCTGTGTAACCCATCCGCCCAATGGTATTCACCAGCCAGGCCGTAAACTCTCCCAGCAATGACCGCAGCGGCGCCGCCAGAAACAACATGCCCGCTCCGGCACAGATCAGCGCGGCAAAAACTGTCGTCCATTTCCTCTTTCCAGACAATCCGCAAACCTCCTAAAGAAATCTGATATCAATTATAGCGTGAGCGGCCAGTTTGCGGTAAAATGCATAACGTTTTTCTTGTGCCCGTTGGGTATAGAAATCTTTTGGGATTTGAGGAACGTGTAATGCAGGCAGACAAAATCAGAAATTTAGCGATTGTAGCTCACATCGACCACGGCAAGACAACGTTGATCGACTCCATCTTCCGCGCGGCCCAGACCTTCAGCGACCACACCCAGATGGCTGAGCGCGTGATGGATTCCGGCGCGCTGGAACGCGAGCGGGGCATCACCATCCGCTCCAAGCCCTGCACTGTCGAGTGGAAGGGATATTTAATCAATATCATCGACACGCCGGGCCACGCGGATTTCTCCGGTGAGGTGGAGCGCATTCTCTCCACGGTGGACTCGGTTATTTTGATTGTGGACGCCAACGAGGGCCCCATGCCCCAGACGCGCTATGTGCTGCAGCACGCGCTGTCCATCGGCATGAAGCCTTTGGTGTTCATCAACAAGGTGGACCGCGAGGGGGCTGACCCGGCAAACGCGCTGAACCAGACCTTTGACCTTTTCTTTGAGCTGGGCGCGACGGACGAGCAGGCGGACTTCCCCGTGCTCTACGGCTCCGGGCTGAACGGCTGGGCGGTGAAGGACCTGAAGGACCCCCGGCGCGATACTATGGAAGATCTGTTCCAGGCCATCATTGATTATGTCCCCGCGCCGGATGTGGACCCGGACGCGCCTTTTTTGATGCAGGTCAGCACCCTGGCGTGGAATGAGTATGTGGGGCGCATTGGCTGCGGAAAGATTCTGCAGGGGCACATCCGCAAGGGCGAGCCCTTTGTCCGGGTTTCCACCAAATGGAACTCCACGGACCACTCCGGCAGCGACTGGCAGATAACCGGGACGGAGAACGCCCGGGTGGCACAGCTCTGGGTGACCCGGGGACTGGAGCGCGTGGAGGTGGAGGAGGTCAGCGCCGGGGACATCGTGTGGCTCACAGGCCCCACGGAGATTGACATCGGCGACACCTTTGCCGCCGAGTCCGCGGCGGAACATCCCCTGAAGCCTCTGGCCATTGAGGAACCGACGGTCTCCATGTTCTTCCTGGTGAACTCCGGGCCCTTTGCCGGGCGTGAGGGCCAGGCCGTGACCCTGCGGCAGCTCAAGGCCCGTCTCCAGCGTGAGATGCACGTCAATGTCTCCCTCCGCATGGAGGACCTGGGCCGGCCCGACGGGGTGAAGGTCTCCGGCCGCGGGGAGCTTCAGCTGGGCATCCTCATCGAGGAGATGCGGCGTGAGGGAATGGAGCTCTGCGTCTCAAAGCCGGAGGTCATCACGGAGACCCGTGACGGCGTGAAGATGGAGCCCTACGAACTCGTGACCATCGACGTGCCGGAGGAGTATCAGGGCATTGTCTTTGAAAAGATGTCAAAGCGCAAGGGCAAGGTGAAGAACGTTGTCAATCAGGACCGGGGCCTGCTGCGCATTGAGATTGAGATTCCCACCCGCGGGCTCATCGGATACCGCGGAGAGTTCCTGACGGACACCCGTGGGCTGGGCATCATGTCAAGCTGCTTCAGCGGCTACGCGCCCTGGGCCGGGGAGCTGGTGACGCGGAACCGGGGCTCCCTGGTGAGTCTGGACACGGGGGAGGCCACGGCCTATCAGCTTGAGAACCTCCAGAGCCGCGGCGTGCTGTTCATCTCCCCGCTGGACCCCGTCTACAACGGGATGATCGTGGGCGAGAGCAGCCGGCCCGGCGATATCCCCTGCAACCCCACGAAGAAGAAGCAGCAGACCAACCACCGCTCCGCCACCAAGGAGCTGACCACGAAGCTGGACGTTCCCCGGCGGATGCCGCTGGAGAAGGCGATGGAGTGGATAGAGACGGATGAGCTGGTGGAGGTGACGCCGCAGTCCGTCCGGCTGCGCAAGGCCATCCTGGACGAGCTGGAGCGCCGCAAGGCCCAGCGCAGGGTGCCCGTCAGCG
>JAIKZX010000034.1 GCA_024681935.1 Fretibacterium sp. | reverse complement strand
TGTCCAGGGAGAGCTGGAGCTGGCTGTACATGGCGTTGGCGATGTGCTCCGGCGTGCCGTGCCCCATCAGGACGATAGCGGTGCCCTTCTGACGAAGCTGCTTTGCGAAGCGGGCCATCAGGACCTTCGCCATCTGGTCGCAGTCCTCCACACCGAAGAGGTAGGGCTTGCCGAGGGCGATCTTTTTGAAGCCGTACTTGCCCTTCAGGGAGGCAAAAGCCTCCACGACGTTCTTAATCTCGTCGTACTCCTCGCCGGGGATGATGTGCGTCGGCATCACATAGACATGGGTGAAGCCCTCGTCGTTCATGCGGGCCAGGGCCTCCACCGGCGTTGGGATAATCTCGCCCCGCTCGCGGGCAATCTTGCGGCGGATGATGTTGGACGTGAAGGCCAGACGGACCTCCACGCCGGGGAAGGCCGTCTTCGCGGCGTTCACCAGATTATTGATGGCGCGGCGGGCCTGCGGCATGGAGGTGCCGAAGGACGCCACCAGGATTCCCGCCTTGTCGGACTGCTCATCACCGTGCGCGGCAAAGGACGCGGCCGGAAGGGTCAGGAGGACTGTCAAAACCAATAACGCGCTGAGAATCTTATGCATAGAAAAAAACCTCCTTTGGAATATAAAAAGGCGGGACACCTTTCCGCGTCTCGCCTTCTTCTCCGTAATAAAAGTTTCAGGAGCCTGCCCGCGCAAACGCCTTGCATCAGGGGAGAAGTCTGCTCCCCTCTGCGCCGCGAACTCATGACCTGACTGTAACAGTGGCGGGGCCGTGCGGGATTTCCACCCGCTTCCTCAGTTTGCAACGCTAAATTGTATGTTTCATTTAATCACAGCAGAGGGGGGTTGTCAATCGCCGGCTCGGAGGCAGACGGAGTGATTATGCTGCTTCCGGATACGCAAACCGATCGTCGAAAAAAAACCCGGTGATGATGCCAACCCAGACGATGTCCCAGGCAATCAGATGATATTATGTCCGCGCCGCTTAAACGGGGGCCGCAGCAATGCCTCACGCGTTTTTATAGTCGCAGTTTTGGCACTGACGCATGGTGTTCTCGTTGTTTTGCTCGTAGAATAGGCTGCACCATTTGCACATCTTCTTCAGAACGGGCATGACGGAGCTTCCTTTTTCCGTCAGGGAATATTCCACTCTTGGCGGTATCTCGTCGTAAGATTGGCGCGCCACAAGGTCGTCGGCGATCAGTCCCTTTAGCGCGGAAGCAAGCATAGCATCCGTGATATCTCCCATTTCCTCCCGAAGCTCGCTGTATCGAAGCGTGCCTGCTTCATTCAGGATGCAGATAATCCGGGTTTTCCATTTGCCGCTGAACAAATCATGCCCACGATCCTGAGGACAGCGAATATCCTTTTTTGTTTTTGGTTTATACAAATTCCTCACCTCAGGTAATATTATAATAAATAAATTTCACTTGATGGGAAATTTCTATGAAATTTGAAAGCGGCTCATTAATTTCTTTATGACTTGAAGACGAGAGAAAAAGACATTATAATTACCGAAATTTTTAAATTAGAGGGCAGAGATAGCCCTCTAAATATTAAAAGGAGGTTATGTAAATGAAGGGAATAAAAAAGTGGCTGGCATTACTTGCGATTGCTGCGCTGGCCCTTTCACTGGGCGGCTGCGGAGGCTCGTCCAGCAGCAGCAGCGGCGGAAGCGGCAGCGGGAGTTCTCCGTCCGACACGACCTACACGGGGACAAATGGAAGCGTGACAGCCACTGACGGCACGGAGCTGACCGTGACCAGCGCTTCGCTGACGGTGGGGACAATTTCCTCCACAGGGAGCGTGGCGGTGGCGGCTCAGAGCACGACAGCGTCTTTCAGCTGCACTCTGTCCGATGGTAAGGGAAATACCGGCAATATTAACAAGCCCTCTGAGACGGTTCCCGTGGCTCAGTCCGGTTCTTTGTGGACGTTTACGTTCGGTGACGGTCTGAAGGTTGAGCTCGACACATCCGACATGACCATCACTCTCGGCGGCACCAAGCCCAGCGTCAACATTGGCGGCACTTCCTACACACTGACGGAGGATTTCACGATCAATGTCACTGAGAAAAGTAGCGGCGGCGGCGGAAGCGATGACCCGGGCTCGGGCGGCGGCGGAACCACGGTGGATGTTTCGTCGGCTGTCACCATCATACTGAACAGTGACGGCACGGCAACCTGTAACGGGACCTCCGTTCCTCAGGCTGATTGGGTCTGGTCCATGGACCTTGGCGTGGATCACTGGCAGGGAGGGGACAACAAGACCTACAACTTCGTTAAGAACTCTCCTGCTGAATTCTTCATCGGGACAGAGCCGACAGACAAAATGTATATCGCCCACGATATCGTTTATCTTCCGAACACGCTGAAGTCCCGCTTCACGGGAACAGCCAAAAATGATAACGAGACGGTCTATACGTGCAATTACACTGACAGCGTGATTGCCGATTCCATCTCGGCAATCACGGGAAATAAGGAAGACTATTCAGTGTCGACGATGACGAAGTGTATCTTCGCGGCCCTGGACAAAAATCCTGCTCAGGACTCGTCGGCGGCGGCCATGCTGCATTCAGCGTCTGAGGCGTCTAATAACCCTGTCCTCCACATCAAAGGGGCCGGCACGTATATCCTGAAGGGCACCTGGAACGGCCAGATCTGGTTCGAGGGCGAGGATGAGGACACCGATAAGGTGCAGGTCATCCTGAACGGCGTCACCGTGACCTGCGGCGTTGGCCCGGCTTTCATCTTCACGGACTTTTACGAGTGCGACACCGCCCAGAGCGGAGCGTATGACGTCTCCA
>JAIKZX010000033.1 GCA_024681935.1 Fretibacterium sp. | reverse complement strand
TCCCGGAGGGGCGCCGGGTGCCCCCGGAGCGCCCGAGGAAAAACCCGCTCCTGCGTCGCCGGAGGACGTAATGAAGCTTCTGACCGTGGAGCCGATGGAGGCGGAGATTGGTTATGCCATCATTCCCCTCATCGATCCGGCCCAGGGCGGCGATATGCTGGACCGTATCGGGACCATACGCAAGCAGATGGCCGTGGAGATGGGCATCGTTGTTCCGCCTATACGCATCCGCGACAACATTCAGATAAAACCCACGGAGTACATTCTTCGGGTCAAGGGAGCGGAGGCCGGACGTGGGGAACTCCTCCCCGACCACTATCTGGCGATGAACACCGGCGGTGTGGAGGAGGATCTCATCGGTGTTCCCACGAAGGAACCGGCCTTTGGTCTGCCCGCGCTGTGGATTGCGCCTGACCTGAGAGACAAGGCGGAGGCGATGGGATATACTGTTGTGGACGCCCCCTCTGTGCTGGCCACCCATCTGTCGGAGGTCATCCGCAAAAACGGCGCGGAGCTTCTCACCCGTCAGGAGGTACAGAAGCTCACGGATATGGTCAAGGAGTCGGCTCCGGCCGTCGTTGAAGAGCTGCTGGGCTCCCTGTCGCTGGGCGAAATTCAAAAGGTCCTTCAGAACCTCATCCGCGAACAGGTACCTATCCGCGACCTTGTGACGATTTTCGAGGCTTTGGCGGACTACGGCAAGATGTCACGCAGCGTGGATTTTCTGACAGAACGGGCGCGGGAATCCCTGTCCCGGTTGATTTCGCTAAAGATACAGGGTCCCGATGGCGTCATTACTGCCGCAACCCTCTCTCCCAACTGGGAGCAGAAGATTATGGCGGGCGTCGACGGAGATCTGACACGGGGTTGGCAGCTCAATATGGACCCGCGCGAGGTGCAGAAGATGATTGCCGCAATCTCCCGCGCCGTGGACGACATGGTGGTCAAGAACCTGCCCCCTGTCCTCTTGGTACATCCGGACGTCCGGCTTATCGTCCGACGGCTGATTGAAGGCTCTATCGCAAATATCTTTGTAGTGTCGTACAATGAGATTGTTCACGGAGTTCAGATTAAAACGGTAGGAATGGTGGAATAGATAGATGCGAGTGGTCAATCAAATCACTTTCGAGGCAAAAGACGACGCTGAGGCCCTGCGCCTCGCTGCTGAACGACTTGGACAGGACGCCGTGATTCTCTCCACGAGGGTGGTGAGGGAAGGAGGGTTCCTGGGCCTCTTCCGCCGGTCGGTTCTGAGGGTGACAGCGGGCATCCTTGAGGAAGGCACGAAAAAGGAAACCAAAGCTAAGTTCAAGGACAAGCCTCAGCGGGAGAACCGTGTCGATGAGGACACTCGGCGGGAGAACCTGATTGCCTTCCAGAAACTCATGGAATTCAAGGAGCGCTCATCAGGAGGGAAAATGGCCTCCCCCACTACGCCGACGGGCGATGAGGGTTATCAGACCGCAGGCACAACGGCAACGGGGGTTGAAGGAGACAGCCTTCACGTCTCCTCTGAGGCGCTCCGCAGTGCCTATGGGCTGAACGGGGGTACTCCCGCAGAGCCCCATTCCTCCACGCTCCAGCCGATACCTCCTGCTCCACCCCAGGCGCCCTCATCTCCACAACCTACGGTGGCCTCAAACGAAACGAAGATCCTCAAGAATCAGGTGGGGGTTCTCTCAGAACGTATCGATTCCCTGCTGGAGAGGTTGGCAATGGTGGAAACGGGCTCCACTTCCCCGCTGCCGGCGACAGGGGAGAGTGCACGTCCACAGGATTCTGCAGCCTCGTCGACGATTCAGACCGGAGGATTTCAGGCCGGGCTTCCCGTGTCGCAGGAACCTCATCAGCTGGAAGAAACTTCCATTCATTATTCGTTTAATCTCGATGAGCGCATTCTTGCGGATCGGCTTCGGGCCTCGGATGTCGACGAACGTTACATTCGCAAGCTCCTGGCGGATTATGGGGTTTCTGACCGGAGGACTCCCTTCAAAGAGTGGCTGGCGTCCCGGATCGAATGCGCCGGAGACGAGGGGGGCGAGCCGTCTGGCGGACGCAAAGTGATGCTTCTGGGGCCCACCGGCGTAGGCAAGACGACGACAATCGCCAAGCTGGCGGCCATCCAGGCACTGTGGGAGCACAAGAAGGTCCTGCTTCTCACGAGTGACACATACCGTATTGCGGCAGTCGACCAGCTTAAAACCTATGCTAAGATATTAGGGGTGCCAATTGAGATTGTCTTTGAGGCCGAGGCGCTCCCTGCCATTCTGGAGGAACATGGAAACGCGGATATTATTCTGCTCGACACAGCGGGGAGAGCCCAAAGAGACAAGAAGAGCCTTGAGGTCTTTGAGGAGCTTTACGACACCTTTGCCCCAGACGCGGTTCATCTTGTGCTGGCGGCGAATATGAAGTACACCGATATGCTGGATGTTGTGGAGCACATCCCCAACATTCCGGTTTCGCACCTGCTCTTTACAAAGCTGGACGAAACCGTGAGCTTCGGGGCAATTTTCAACATACAACAGGTGATGGGTTGTCCTGTGTCGTTCCTTACAGCAGGGCAGAATGTGCCCAAGGACATTGAGACGGCCTCAGGCAGCCGTATCGCGGAGTTTTTAATGATGAGTGAAGAGGAGCGTAAGCGGGGATGAGTACGGTGCTGTCAGCAGGAAACGGGCCAACGGCCCTGCTTGATCAGGCCGGGGATCTCCGGCGTATCGTTGAGGAGAAGCGGCAGGAACTTCGTCATAGGGGGCGGGGTTCTCATCTGAGGACGCTGGCTGTCCTGAGTGGCAAGGGGGGCGTTGGGAAGAGCAACGTATCCGTCTCGCTCTCCTGTGCTTTGGCAGACCAGGGAAAGCGGGTCGTTCTGCTGGACGCGGACCTTGGAATGGCAAACCTGGACATTTTATGCGGTGTCAGCGCGAAGTATAATTTATCTCATCTTGTAACGGGCAGCCGCGAGTTAAACGAGATACTGATTCCTCTGGAGAAAAGGGTGTTTCTGCTGCCGGGGGGCGTCGGACTCAAAGAGATGGCCGACCTTGACGACGAAGGGATGGAGCGGGTATTTGATCTGCTTATGACGCTTGAGGATCAGGCGGATATTCTGATTTTGGACACAGGAGCAGGTATCCACAAGGGAGTCCTTTCCTTCGCTCACGCGGCGGATATGACATTGCTCGTCACCACACCGGAGCCCACATCGGTGCGCGATGCCTACGGGGTCATCAAGTCCCTTGGGGGAGGCGGGCAGAAGCCAGGCGAGGAACTGATGCTGGTCGTCAATATGGCGGGCAGCCGGGATGAGGCTCGTGAGGTGGCGGAACGGATTCGCATGGCATCCATGCAGTTTTTGGGCAACGCCCCGGCCTATCTGGGCTATATCCTCAGGGATGACAGCGTAGAGAGGGCTGTTCGCAGCCGTAAAATTTTCTACCGTTCCCACCCCTCCTCCTCTGCGGCAAACTGCATTAAACGACTGACAAACGAGTTGCTGCGGTTATGGGAGGGGCGGCCAGTACCGGTTGAACCCAAGGGATTAAGGTCCTTCTTCCTGAGGCTGACGCGAAACTTCTTCGTAGAGCGATGAGGACTGAATCCCGTTTATTTAAGGCGAAAAAATGGCCTTGGTACGATTAAAATTTGTAGTTTCTAGGTTCGGGAGGGTGAGGCTATGACGCCCCGTTCTGGGAAGATCAAGGTACTTGTCGTTGATGATTCTGCTTTAATGAGGCAGCTAATCGGGGATATCCTTACGTCCGACCCGCGGATACAGGTTGTGGGGACGGCGCGCGACGGCCGGGATGCGCTGAATCAGATTAAGACGCTGAAACCCGACGTTGTGACGATGGACGTTGAGATGCCCAATATGGATGGACTGAAGGCACTGGATGAGATCATGAAGACCAGCCCCATGCCGGTCATCATGGTGAGCAGCGTGACTCAGGAGGGGGCCGAGGTAACCCTGAAGGCCCTGTCGCTGGGTTGCGTGGACTTCGTTGCCAAACCCTCCGGGTCCATCTCCCTGAACATCCGCGATGTGGGGCGCGACATTGTGGAGAAAGTCGTTGCGGCCAGCACAGCGCATGTCCGCTCGAGCGGATCTATCTTTTCCCCAAAGCCGGCGGCTCTGCCCAAGGCCCCGAACTTCCGGCGCATGACCCCGCCGACATCGTCGCGACGCAGGGATATCGTGGCTATCGCTTCGTCTACGGGAGGGCCTATGGCCCTGAATGAACTGATTCCCAAACTGCCGGGAAACTTTCCCGTTCCTATTGTTATCACCCAGCACATGCCCAAGGAGTTCACCCCCTCCTTCTCTCAGAGACTCAATGCGGCTTCAGCTCTGGAGGTCGTGGAGGGATTTGAGGGGCTGACGCTGAAACCGGGCCGCGTGGTCATTGCGCCAGGGGGCAAGCATCTTGTGCTTAAGCGCCGGAATGGGACCGTCGTCTGTGATTTATCAGATGCACCTCCGGAGTTGTCCGTAAAGCCCGCAGCGAATATAATGTTTCGTAGCGTGGGGGAACAGTATGGGGGGAATGTCCTCTGCGTCATCCTGACGGGAATGGGACGGGACGGGACAGATGGGGCTGTCCCCCTGCATCGTCAGGGAGCCTATGTTATTGCGGAATCCCAGAAGACCTGCGTGGTGTACGGAATGCCCAAAGCCGCTGTCGAGGCGGGGATTGTGGATGAGGTGCTTCCTCTGAACGAGATTCCCGACGCAATGGTTCGGAACGTGAAGGGCTAGCAGATAATATATAATATACATAGAAATTTAGAGTTGGGGGATGAATGGCAGCATGACGGATATGGACATGAGCCAATACCTTGGCGCTTTCCTGGATGAGACGGACGACAACCTTCAGAGGCTCGACGACCTTCTGCTGGCGCTCGAGAAGAATATGGTTGATATGGACGTCATCAACGAAATCTTCAGGGCTGCGCATACCCTGAAGGGTATGGCAGGGACCATGGGTTTCACTCAGATGATGGGCCTGACCCATGCGATGGAGGACCGCTTGGACGAGGCGCGCAAGGAGACGCTGCCCCTCACGGAAACCGACATGAATCTGTTGTTCTCCGGGCTGGACTCGTTGCAGGCAATGGCGGATTCCATCCGTGGCGGCGGGAATGATGCTCACATCGACGTCTCCGCGATGGTCTCAGCCCTGCGCCATGAGGGCCCCAACCCCGCCGCGGAAGCGGCTGCGGCCGCGGCCCCCGAGGAGAAGAAAGATGAGGCATCTGCTCTATCCGATAAGGACCTCGAGTGGGTCCAAAAAACGAACGAGATGAGCATGACGCCTTTCAGTGTGCATGTAACGCTGAGCCAGAGCTGCCTGCTGAAGGCGGCGCGTGCCTATATGGTTGTCAACCGTCTCGAGGAGATGGGCAATCTGTATAAGACCACTCCCTCGACTGAGGCGCTTGAGAACGAGGAGTTCGAGTGGGATTTCATGGTCTATATCGCCGCTTCCTGTCCGGCTGAGGAGCTAAAGAAAGCTGTCGAAAAGATCAGTGACATCGCCTCCGCCGAGGTGGAGACGCTCAAGGACGAGTCAGCCCCGTCTGAGGAGGCCGCGCCCGTTGCGGAAGCGGCCGCTCCGGCTTCTGCTTCCGCATCTGCACCAGCTCCAAGTCCTGCCCCTGCTGCTTCAGCTGCCCCCGCTGCGGCGTCAGCCCCTGCTAAGAAAGACGGAGCCAAGAAGGCCAGTCAGACCGTCCGTGTGGATATCGGCCGTTTGGATAAGCTGATGAATCTGGTGGGTGAGCTGGTCATCAGCCGGGCCCGCATTGAACGCCTGGTGCAGGAAGCGCGGCTCCGTGAGTTTGACGACCCGCTCTCACAGCTGGGACGTATTTCCGGCGATATTCAGGAACTGGTGACGAAGCTCCGCATGGTTCCTGTGTCCTTCACCTTCGACCGCTTCCCGCGGCTGATTCGCGACCTCGGCAAGACGCTGAACAAGAATGTGGAGCTTGTGCTTGAGGGAGAGGATACGGAACTTGACCGCACGGTCATCGATGAGATTGGAGATCCGATGGTCCACCTGATTCGAAACTCCATGGATCACGGCATTGAACATCCCTCGGAGCGTAAGGCACTGGGCAAGCCAGAGAAGGGCATCCTGAAGATTGCTGCCTATCAGGAGGGCAGCGGCGTCGTCATCGAGGTTTCGGACGACGGGGCAGGGATTGACCCAGAGCGCGTCAAGCAGAAGGCTATTGAGCGTGGGGTCATTTCTGAGGACCGCGCCGCAACTATGAGCGACGAGGAGGCACAGCAGCTTGTCCTCCTGCCGGGGTTCAGCATGGCAAAGGCTGTGACGGATCTATCGGGACGTGGCGTCGGGATGGATGCGGTCAAGACGAAGGTCGAAGCTCTGGGCGGGCAGTTCGATATGGTAAGCAAGAAAGACGAGGGCACGCACGTCTACATTCGTCTGCCTCTGACGCTCGCCATCGTCCTGTCCCTGCTGATTAAGGTAGGCGATGAGACTTACGCCATCTCTCTGGAGAACGTCGAAGAGACGATTATGGTCAGGAAGGAGAACATCAAAACTGTCCATGGCGAGCCGACGACGCTGCTTCGCGGCGAGGTGCTCTCCCTGAATGACCTGGGTGATGTCCTTGGAGCCGAGGGTGTGGAACATGACCGTGACGAATATCCCGTTGTCGTGGTCAAAATCGGCAAGAACAAGATCGGATTCATCGTCAGCGAGCTGATTGGCCAACAGGAAATCGTCATCAAATCCCTGGGGCGTTTCCTCTCGAAGATTGACGGGATCACGGGGGGCACAATCCTTGGCGACGGGAACGTTGCGCTGATTCTTGACGTGGCTTCCTTCTACTCAAAGGGCTAACCGGTGGCAGTCATGCTTGACCTGGGGTCGTTCAATAGTCTGCAGCTGGACGCTATTCGGGAGGTAGGGAATATCGGCACGGGCAATGCCGCAACAGCCCTGTCGAAACTTCTTTCCTGCATGATCGACATGGATGTCCCGAAGGTGAAGCTCGTCTCGATTTATGACCTTGCCCAGCATTATGGAGAGCCTGACGAGCAAGTGGCGGCGGTTTTCGTTCGTTCCACAGGGGGATTCGGATGCAGCCTGATTTTCATCCAGGACGAAGAGGCCGCCCGGATGATGGTGGAGCTTCTGCTGAAGCAGCAGTTTGGGGATTCCCTCCCCCAGGACCTCTCTCAGGAGCTGCGTGACAGTGCGCTGGCTGAGGTGGGCAACATTATTCTGAGTTCCTTCCTGAACGCGATTAACATTCTGCTTGGAACTCAGCACCAAATATCTGTTCCGGGGGTGGCGCACGATATGCTCTCCTCGATACTGGATGTTGTGGCCTCAATCTTTGGACAGATGGGTGAGATGGCCCTGATGGTGAACACGGAGCTTCGAGTCGGTGGAAGTGGAGATGCTGTCATCAGGGGGCATATCATTATGGTCCCTGACCCTGATGCGCTCGAAATCCTCCTAAGAAAGTTAAAGGTGCTATAGACCATGGTAGAGAACGCCTACGTCTTGGGAATGGCAGATTTAATGGTTGCCAAGGCCCCCGCGAAGCTGGTGACGTTGGGGTTGGGCTCTTGTATTGGGCTCGTAATCTTTGACCATGTCGCAAAGGTTGCGGGGATGGCGCATATCATGCTCCCAAACAGCCGCGGGGCAGGCAACCTGGAGAAGGTGGGCAAGTTCGCGGATACGGCTGTGCCGGCTCTTGTTGAAGAGATGATCAAGTTGGGCGCCGCAAGGCCCCACATGAAAGCCAAGATTGCCGGAGGGGCCCAGATGTTTGCGTTGCCCGGCGCGTCCGCCGACTTCCTGACGGTGGGCGCAAAGAACGTCAAGGAAACGACAGCACAACTGGCCAAGCAGGGGATTGTACTTGTTGCGTCGGATACGGGCGGAAACAAGGGACGTACCGTGGAGTTCTCCACGTCCAACTGGATGCTGAAGATTAAGACCCTTGGGAAGGGTGTTACGGAGATATAGTGAACAAGTCAGGGGGTGGCGCTTTGAGTCAGGTAGAGGAAAACCCCGATGCAAGGCTGTGGGAGGAGTACGCGAACAGCCCTACGAAGGCCTGTCACGAGCGGATCGTAAAACGATATCTGCCCTTAATCAAGTATGTGGTGGCCAGGATGGCTGTAACTCCGCCCCCTGGTCTTGATTACGAGGATCTTTTGAGCTTCGGGGTATTTGGGCTGCTGGATGCCATTGAACGTTTTGATTTGTCCAAAGGGTTTTCCTTTCAAACCTTTGCGGTTCCCCGCATACGGGGGGCCGTGCTGGATGAGCTGCGCAAGTGCGACTGGTTCTCCAGGACCGGCCGGGAGAAGGTGCAACGCCTCAACAGGGCCATGGAGAAGGTTCTGAGGGACAAGGGACGCATCAGGGACGAATGGGTCATGGAGGAGATGGGCGTCGACGAGAAGACCTACTTTGAGGTTCAGGAACTCGCCAGCCGGAGCTATGTTACCTCCCTTGACGAGGTGACCCCCCTTGAGGATGGAGAGGTCTCTTTGGAGGCGACACTTGCCGACGATCGCGAAGGAGCACCGGAGCGCCTTGAGTACGAGAGCGACATGGAGCAGCTTGTCTCCGCAATGAAGCAACTCTCGGAGAGAGAGCAGCAGGTTCTCTCTCTCTACTATTATGAAGGCTTATCCCTTAAAGAAATCGGCAAAGTTCTGGGGGTTACGGAATCCCGTATCTCTCAGATACATGGCCGTGCGCTTTCAGCGTTACGCGCAACATTACAGGCCACGATGGTTTGACCCAGCAGCCTGTCTGTGAAGAGAAGCAAGGAGGAAATGTCTTGGCAGCGACGCTGAATCTTGAGGCGAACAATGAGGGAGTCTGGCTTTCTGCTCCGGATGGGCCCTTCACCCCTGCGGACGTCACTCAGGAAGACATCTATGCCCTCCTGAAAAGCCACGGCATTCGCAAATACGACCTGAAGGCCATTGAGTTTTTTCTCCACGCCAAGACAGGAGAACCGTGCAAGATTGCCTTTCGTAATCCGGCACATGAGAATAACGCGAAAATAACAGTGAGTCTTTCTAAAGACAACATGACCGCCTCTGTTCTGATTGAGGCTCCCTTTTTCACAAAGCCATGGCCCACGGAGGGGAATGTTCTCAAGGCCCTGAAGGAAAAGGCAGTTATATTCGGCATTGATAAAGAGGCCATCAGGGAGATGCTTGAGAACCGTCGATGCGAAGAGTATGTGGAAGTGGCCAGAGGGCAGCCACCTGTTGAGGGGAAAGACGCTTTTATTGAGTTTTACATAGATCCGGACAAACCTTTTGTAGTTCATGAGGATGAGAAGATAGACTACTGGAGCCGGAGTATGCTGGTCACCGTCCACCCGGGGCAGGAGGTTGCGGTCAAACATCCTCTGGAAGCTGGGAAGAATGGGTTGTCGGTTATCGGTACGCCGGTAAAAGCCGCAACGGTGAAGAACACCGAATTTGCTTTCGGCGAGGGGCTGGCAAAAGCAAAGAATAATCCTCTTCTGCTCGTTGCCACCGCAGACGGTCAGCTCAAGAATCAGAAGGGAAAACTGGTAGTTCTGCCTGAGTTGGACGTACCCGGAGATGTGGATTTCGGTATTGGCAGCATCGACTTTACCGGAGCCGTCCGTATTCGAGGCTCAGTGCGCTCGGGATTTCATGTCGCCGCCCAAGGGAACATAGACGTGCATGGAATGGTTGAGGGGGCTGATATCGACAGCCAGGATTCTGTGACCATTCACGGCGGCGTGCGTGCTATGGGCAAGGGGTCTGTTCGTGCCAATGGGGACGTCAGCGTAAATTTTGCCGACCAGGCAACAATCCGCAGCGGCGGGAACATCATCGTCAAAAACGCCATTCTTCACAGCCATCTTTACGCACAAAAGTCGGTGCAAGTCCTGGGGAGCGGGAAGAAATCTCAGATTGCCGGCGGCCGGATTGAGGCGGGGCTGGAGGTCTCCTGTCATGTCCTGGGAAGTGAAATGGGGACTAAGACGGAGGTCGTCGTCGGCCTTCCCCCGGAACAGATTGAGAAGCAGCGTACCCTCCAAAGCGAAGTCAAGCGATGCGAGGAGAATCTGGAGAGAGTAGAACCCAACCTCGCACACCTGAAGAAGCTGGAGGCGGCGGGGCACCTCGATGATCAGAAGCGCGCCATGCTGATGAACCTGACAAAGATGAAGTTTCAGCTTCAGGCTGCTCTGGAGAGCATGAAAATCGAGGTCAATGACCTGGAGTATCAATTGGGCTCCCTGCACAACAGGGGCATCGTTCGCGTAAAGGAAATTTGTTACAGCGGAGTGACCATCTCCATCCGGGGAATCTTCTACCATGTACAGAATGACTGCAAATACACATCCTTTATTGTGGACGAGCCGACAGGAACTATCGTTCTATGTCCCTTTGACTACGTGATGAGCAACAAAAAGGACTGAGGCACAGCCTAAAAGGGGGAGGTGTTAGAGGTGCAGCCAATTAACCTTTTGATGTCGCACTTCAATGTAGAGAACAATATCCACATGACCCCCAATGCCCTGGCCGCAGCACAGGATACGGCTCAGGGGCAGGAGATTGTGCGCGACAGTATCCGAATCACACAGACAGTGCAGGCCAACGAAGCCGCCGCTGAGATTCAGAAAGTCCATCGCCGCAGTGAGGACGAGGAACGTGAAGACCGCCGCCGCGACGCACGGGACACCTATTCTGGCCATAGCGACGAGGACGGAGGAGGAGAGGCCACTCAAGGGGAGAAAACATCCCTTCCCCAGGTTCAGTCCGAAGAGCGTCTCCCCTCAAAAAAGGGCTTTGACTTCTATGTCTGATTTTGATTTAATTTACAAGGACAGGGTGAACGGAATCGATGGCAGCTTCAAACAGTCTGGGATATATTAGTATTGATACTGTAGAGGGACAAATCCGAGGAGCGTCACTTGTGGTGGATTTTCGGGGTATCCCTCTGGATTTCCGCTACACAGACCCTATCCGCCCCTCCAGGCTGGAGCGAGTCCTTTATGGCAACGCGCTGGACACCTATCTCCGGGAGGACCTGGTTCTTCAGAGTCTCCTTGGGGCCGTTGAAACGAAGCCGCAGCTCTGGCTGTGCAATGATCTCGATCTCCTTATCCCTCTCAGAGAGACAGGGAAAGTAAAGGCGGCCTTCGTGGCCTCTTCTTCTCATGCGCCGCTGGAGGCTGTGGGGAACATTGAGTCCGCGGCCGAACCCAATTCTGTCCTTCTTCAGGCGGATTCCGTCAGCGCACCACTGCGTCTGGCCCTCCCTCCCAATTCGAGGCCTGATGAAGCCCAGCAGGTGGCGGGGCTTCTGGTGGAGGCAGCGAAGATGATGGAACTGCTGGAGCCCTTTGGCCGTATCCAGAAAGCGCTCCTTTCCCTGAACGAGGAGTAGGGAGAGGCAGGGTTTTCCTTGGCTGGATTCCGTAACAACCTGGCAAGACATTTCCTCAAACAGGCGGAGGTCTGGGGGAGCAACGACCTCTCTCTTGATATGCCCCAAGTTTATACTTCACAACATGTTGTAACGCCCCACTCTCTTCAGCCCCGGATGGCCCTCCTGCGCACCTCTGCGTTAACATCACTCGGCCGGCTTCAGGGACCAGACTGCAAAGGGTTCCGTTTCTCCGCCGTGTCCGTGAAGACAAGGGGAGATCGTGTGCACCGTTACTCAGCCAAGGGGCTCAAGGTATTCGGTAAAGCCATGAAAAACCGGCACTCGCTGAAAGTCCGCAATGGACTCAAACAAATGCTTAATTTCCCCCAGGAACGGGCCAACCGGCTCAAGTGGCAGTCCCTCCGGCCCAGGGAGCCAGGAGAGGTGATTCTTGCCTGGTACGGTCCCCTAATTGAGGACGCCGTGATAAAATTAGCTCTTGAGAAGGCGCGGGGGACGCTTCTCGTCTGGTATAATTCCCAGAGTAGGCAATTCAATACAGGCGGTCTGTATCTGTACCGCCGGTTGGGAGTCGGGGAGAAACCCGAATGGCGTTGGGAATAAGACAGGTTCAGCCGAGCCTGTGAGATTAAATGTGGAGGTTTATGTTGTATGAGTGAGGAGAGGAAGGCTGAGGCTTCTTCGGTTGGTGTGGGAAGTCTGGTAGATTGTGTTGTGGAACAGATCATGCCTTATGGCGCTTTCGTCCGAATGACGGATTCAGGGCGGAGGGGAATGATTCACATCTCCGAGCTCTCGTTTAACTTCGTCAAAAAGGTCGAGGACGTCCTTTCCCTCCAACAAAACATCAAGGCAAGGGTCATTAAAATCGACGAGAAGGGGCGTATTGATCTTTCCCTGAAGAAAGCGGAGGAGCGTCCTGTCATTCATCAGGCGCCGCTCACCCGGGATGAGAAGGACAGCTTCGAGAAGAAAATGGCCTCTTTCCTCAAGACAAGCGAGGCCAAGATTGCTGATCTGAACAGCAAGATGAACGCTCCACGGTCCGGGCGCAAGAGAGGCGGCGGGCACCCTGTCAAGGGATAGCCCTCATAGAGCTCTGGCCGTGACCGGGACAAACCTGGGGAGGCAAGCGCCTCCCCTTTTTTTTGAGGGACACCGTTTCGACCCATCTCTCGTCTTAGGCGAAATTCGCTGCCGCTTTGGCGGCGTTCGTGTGCTGGTCTGTGCGCCTGTTCCCGGCATGAGGCCCAATGCACTGCGCCCGTTCCCCACGACCTTCTGGCTCGTCTGCCCGTGGCTGTTGCGCCGGGCAGGGTCCGTGGAATCAGATGGCGGGGTACACCGCCTTGAGGAGTGGCTATCCTCTCGCGCACCGGGCCCGTGGCGGGAGTATAACCGTTTTCACCAGCGCCTGAGGCTATCCCTGATGTCCCCTGCCCAGTTAAACTTTTTACGCCGTTTCCACCCCAATATCTTCAGGAGCCTGAGACTTGGGGGTGTAGGGGGGATACGTTCGCGCTATGGAGAGGTTCGTGTTAAATGCCTGCACCTCCAGACGGCGTCATGGCTCGCCCTGGGCCATCACCCCGGTGCAGAGTGGCTGCGGGCTGAAGGACTGAACGGGGACTGCGAAGGACAGGGATGTCCAAGTGCCAACGGCGGCGCAGGATGCGCCCGCTTGCCGTTGGCCGAAGGACAGGGATGTCCAAGTGCCAACGGCGGCGCAGGATGCGCCCGCTTGCTGTTGGCCGAAGGAAAGGGATGTCCAGGTGCCGGCATCGGTCAGGGAGTCTCTTAAAATTTATTGACAATGAGGTGAATCATTCATGTGGAAGGGACGCTTTAAGGAGGAAATGGCCCAGGTGGTTCTGGGCTTCAACCAATCGTTGGACCTGGACTGGCGCATGGCGGAACACGACATTGAGGGAAGCCTTGCCCACGTCCGCATGCTGGGTGCAACAGGTCTGCTGCCCTCCGCCGAGGCGGCGAAGATTGAGGCAGGACTCTGTCAGGTGCAGCAAGAGGTGAAAGACGGTACGTTCCATCCCTCCGAGGCCCTTGAGGATGTTCACATGAACATTGAAGACCGGCTGACCGCCATTGAGCCTGCCGGGGCACGGCTGCACACAGGACGCAGCCGCAACGACCAGGTGGCCACCACCACGCGCCTCTACCTCAGAGACCGCCTGCTGGTCCTTGAGGAGGCCCTGTACGAGCTTCTGTCCACCCTGCTGGACCGTGCAGAACACCATCGGGAGATTATCATCTCAGGCTACACCCATTTACAGCAGGCGCAGCCCATCTCGCTGGGGCACTACTGGATGGCGTGGTTTGAGGCCTTTACCCGGGACTGCGGCCGACTGGACTTCGCGCTGGAAGCCCTGAACGAGTGCCCTCTGGGGGCGGGGGCCCTGGCGGGGTCCACGCTGCCCCTCGACCGGGAGATGACCTGCCGTCTGCTGGGTTTTGACCATCCCACACGCAACAGCCTGGACACCGTGGCCCAGCGGGACTACATGGCGGACTATCACCACTTTGCCGCCCTCTTCGCCGTCCACGTTTCCCGCCTTGCTGAGGATTTAATCATCTGGAGCACACAAGAGTACGGATGGCTGAAACTGCCTGACGCCTTCTGCACGGGTTCCAGCATGATGCCGCAGAAGAAAAATCCCGACGTGCTGGAGCTCTCCCGCGGCAAAGCCGGGCAGATTCTGGGACACATGATGGGCTTGCTGGTCTCGCTGAAGGGGTTGCCGATGACCTACGACCGGGACCTTCAGGAGGACAAGCGCGGGCTCTGGGCCTCACTGGACACGGTGGAATCGCTGCTCCGCGTGCTGCCTCCCCTGCTGGCCCGCACAGAGGTGGATAAGAAGCTGGCACGTGCCGGTCTGGAGAAGGGTTTTGCCCTTGCGACGGACGTGGCGGAGTATCTGGTTCAAAAGGGCGTGCCCTTCCGCGAGGCACACTGGAAGGTGGGACGGCTGGTGGGTTGGTGTGTCGAACAGGGACTTCATTTCCACGACCTCACAATGGAACAGTGGCGGGAACACATACCGGAGGCAGACGAGGATTTGCTGAAGCTCCTGACCCTGGAGGCCAGCGTGGCGCGCCGCCGCACCTATGGAGGGACAGGTTTTGAACAGGTAGCACATCAGATAAAGGAAGGACAGGCTCGCCTGAACAGCCTTCGTGCTGCGTTGAAAGAAAAACGCCGGCGCATGGCCGTAAGACTGGAAGATTAAAACTCAATGTTCCCCTGGCGGAGGCAGGAATTCTTTGCAGGACTTGCAATTCATACGGACTCCCTGCGCTACATCGAGCTGAAACGGGAGGCCGGGGAACTGATTGAGATACGGCGGGAAATCATCTCCCTCCTGCCAGGCTGTACCGTTCGGGGAGCGATAAGCCGGTTTGACCTTCTGGATAGGGCGTTCTATACCCTGAGTGAAAGGCTGAGACGTTTCGATTGTCCTGTGGCCCTGGGGCTTCCCCCTTGGCATACGATGCCGAAGCTCATTGATTATCCTGCCATGTCCCTGGGTGAGGCCCTCGGGGCACTGAATCTGGAGTTCAAGGAACACTTTCCCTGGTCGCGTTCCAGGGCCGTCCTTGAAACCGCTATGATTGACGCTCCCCTGGCGGACTCCAGGATGGCGATTCTGGCCGTTGCGGCACAATTGGAGTGCGTCAACAGACTTCTGTGGACATCAAAGCGCGCGGGGATTCCTGTCGACGTCCTTGAGCCGGTAAATATGGCATTTTCCCGGGCCATATCTGGTGAACGAGTTCCGGAAAAAGACTGTCTCATCCTTGCCCTGGAGCCGGAGCTGCACTCCCTTACCCTAATCCATCATGGCAATGGCATCCTTTTCAGGTTCATCGTGAACAACCTGAATGACGAGACAGATCTTAACCAGAAGGAGGCAATAAATAACCTTGTGGAGGACATTCGCGCGACGCTGACCTTTGCCGGAAATCGTTTCCGGCAAATTGAGGTCCGGCATCTCCTCATTGGAGGCAGCCTGGTCCCGGGAGAGCCTCTGAAGAACGCTTTGGAGGAACAGACCTCCCTGAAGGTTCTTCTCCCCAACGTGGGGAAGGACTGGCAGATTCATGAGGCGCGCTGCGTCCAGGGTTTTGAGGCTGCCGTGGGTCTGGCTCTGAGGAGGGCAGTAAAGAAAACCTCCCCGGTGTGTTTTGATTTGCGCCCGGCGGAGTACATCGAACAGGAACGCCGCCGTCATATTTTCAGCGCCGTCCGGCTCACATCGTCACTTCTTGCCCTCATGTTCGTGCTGAGCTGCGGAGGATATATCGCCCTGGCCCTTCGGGAACTATACTGTGTTTCCTCAGAGATTGTGAGACGGCAGGAAGAGCTCACCCATCTTGAGGCGCGGCAGAAGGCTCTGACGGCGGATATCTCCCGCCTCAGGGAGCGGGAGGAAAAGATGACGAAGACGCTGAGAGCTATGGGACAGGAAATCCCCGTTCTTGAGGTGATGAATTGCCTGGAACAGCTTTCCGGTCCTGAAGTTCGCTTCATCACTGTTCGTTTCACGCATTCCGGCGGCGAGGACGAAAAGGATGCCTGTGCCGTCATTGTGGATGGAGAAACCTCCACGTCCGCTGTCCCTGCCCTGATGGAAAGACTGGGTGAAGAGGGTTTTTTCCGCAACGTGGAGATGCTGAACTCCGTACAGACCGGGGATGAGACCACAACCTTCAGCCTTCTGCTCACAACAGGCTTACAGGGATCGGCCCTCCACGAGGAAAGAGGCGATGGCGGGAAATGACGAAGCAGAAATCCACCATTCTCATCACAATAAGCCTGTTTTGTCTTGCCCTTGCCGGGGGCGTCCCTGGAATAAGAATGCAGCTTAAAACGGCTTGTGACGAACGGGACGCCCTGGAGCAAAAACATGCAGACCTCAACGGGATGTTAAACACCCTGGCGGCCAGGCGAACACTGCTTCTTGAGACCCTGAAGGAAGCAGAGGCGCTCTTTCCTGACCCACTGGAAAAGGATGTTCTTCAATTGCAGGCACAGGAGGCCATCCAGAGGAATGGAGCTGAGCTCCTTTCGTTCCATTCGGGCGAGTCTTTTCCTGAGGAAGAACAGAGCACCCCCAATAACCTGGCTCTGACCTTCCTTGGAAAATACTATGACGTGATGCAGGTTCTGGCCGATTGGCGTGCCCTGCCCCTGAGAGTCGCTGCATTCACACTCCGCCGCCCCGAGCCCTCACCGCTCCCTGTGGGGAGTGACAGTGTCGAAGCTTACGCAATACTGGAGCCCCTTCAATGATTCCCGCAGGAATCAGACCGACAAAATGGGAGACGCTGTGTTACCTCTGGGAAATTTTCACAGGGGTACGGGACGGGAAGGCCGTACGATTTTGGCGTTTTATCTGCTGGGTTCTCCTGGGTACGGGAATCACCTTCGCCGCAGCCAGCTATTCCCACCTGCTGAAACTCCAGGAGACAAAGAACTTTATCTCATCCCTGCCCTCCCTGGCGTGGGATACGGATAAAGCCCGCCTTCAATCATTGTCCGACGGGCTGCATCTGGCCTTGCAGCAGCGGGCCCGCAGTACCCTTTTGGTTCAGGCCATGCGGGAGAGGGGAAGAAGTAATCTCTTCGCTGTCCAGACCTTCTCAAAGCCGTCTGCCGTCCCCGATCTGAACGATCAGGATATCAGTATCAGTCCACCGCCTGAGATTGTGGTGAGGGCCGTGATGAAAGCTGGAAAAAGCTGGACCGCGATCGTGGATATTGCGGGGGCTGACAGCGGTCTGATTCTGCATCCCGGGGACAGCTTCATGGATGGAAGGGGAAAGGCCGTTCGCATGGACGGCGACAAGCTCATTGTCCTCTGGGATGGCAGGGAGTGGACTGCGGTCCCGGGATTGTTCTGACCTTCCTCACATCTGCCCCCTGCCGTTCATCAGTTCCTCCAGCATCTTACCCAGCCGACAGAGGGGCAGGCCCACGACGTTGAAGTAGTCCCCCTCAATGGCGGAGACCAGCAGGGCTCCCTTGCCCTGAATGGCGTAGGCTCCTGCTTTATCGTCCCCCTCACCCGTGGAGACGTAGGCCTGAACCTCGGCCTCCGTCAGGGGGCGAAAATGCACGGCCGTCCGTTCCACGCCGCTGAGGAGTTTCCCTCCCCTGCTCAGGGCAACGCCCGTCATCACCTCGTGGGCCCGGCCCTGAAGGAGTCTTAGCATGGCGCAGGCCTCCTCCCATCCCGATGGCTTGCCCAGGACGCGTCCATCCACAACCACAATGGTGTCCGCCGCCAGGACAAGCACCTCCGGCCCCACCGTTTTTGCGCCCGCTTCCGCCTTGAGACGTGCCAGACGCTCGCACAGGGCCTCCGGCTTCTCACCGGGGAGGGAGACTTCGTCCACATTTGGGGAGACCGTCTCAAAAGCCCAGCCCAAATCCTGAAGAAGAGCCCGGCGACGCGGGCTTCCGGACGCAAGGAGGATGGAGGGCACCCTCCCGGCAAAAAGGCCGGCCAGGTCCATCAGAATATCTCCAGCGCGGCGAGAATCGAGGCGGACCCCAGGAGCAAACAGTAGAGCCCGAAGTAGGCCCAGCGGCCGGAGAGGACAAGCCGGTGCATGAGCTTCAGCGCAATCCACCCCAGCACGAAGGCCGCCGCCGCCGCCCAAAACCATCCCACCGGGAGGGCCATATCTCCATCCCGAAAGAGCTTTAGCGCCTCCAGCAAAGAGGCCCCCAGCACGGCGGGAATGGAGATCAAAAAGGAGAAACGGAACGCCTCGCCGACAGCCAGGCCCATGATGAGCCCCGCAGCGATGGTGGAACCCGAGCGGGAAATGCCGGGAAGGACAGCCAGACCCTGTACGATGCCGACAACGATCACGGCCCTGAGCTGCAGAGATATTTCCGTCCGCGGCCGGGGGGTCTGTCCTTCAGAGAGAGTATTCTCTTCGGCGGTCCAGAGCGGAACGACAGCCAGGAGCCCTGCCGTCACCAGCAGCCCGCACCCCACAGCCAGAGACGACTCCATCATCTTCTCCACCGTCTTTTTGAGCGGAAGGCCGACGGCTGCGGTCAGCGCCGAGGCCAGGAGGATGGACCATCCGTACTTCCATTCCAGGGTCTGCCGGGCGTTTCGGGAGAACAAGCCGCTGGTCCATCGCACGAGCAGCCGGCCAATCTCCCGCCGGAAAAAGATCAGGATAGCCAGCATCGTGGCGCAGTGCAGCAGAATATCAAAGGCCAGAAGCCCGTCTTGATTGAAACCAAAAAAGTTCTGGAGCAGGGCAAGGTGCCCGGAGCTGCTCACGGGCAGAAACTCACACAGGCCCTGGACAACCCCCAGAATAAAGGTATGCAGATCAAACGCCATTCTCTCACAGCTTCCCTTCGTTATGACTAGAAAAATTCCTTTTCAAGCCACGTGTCATCCACATTCCGGGCCTGTCCTGCCACAGAGATAACCGGCATCACCACAGCATAGGACGAGTTGTGCCGCCGCAGGACATCGCGCACGCGCCCGCGAATGACCCGGGCAACGGCCTCCGTATCAATGGAACGTTTGCCCGTGAACTCACGGATCCCCCGCTCGGCCGCAGCGCGGAGCTCGTCGAATATCTTTCCGCGGTCCTCCGAGATGAAGACGCCCTGAGTCTCAATCGCCAGCGGGGCCAGCAGTTTTCCCTTTGCGTCCAGCGCCGCCGCGACGACCAGCACGCCGTCCTCAGACAGATCCCGCCGCTCCTTCATGACCTCGCTCTTGATGCCGCCAACGGCGTTGCCATCCACAAGGATAGCCCCGGATGGGACCTGCCCCTTCAGCTTGGGTGTGCTGCCCTTCATGAAGGTCAGCACGTCTCCGTTAGACATGATAAAAACATTGCGGGAAGGAATGCCCACTTCCTGAGCCAGCTGAGAATGGCGGACCAGATGGCGGTACTCTCCGTGAATGGGGACAAAGTACTGCGGGCGCACCAGATTGAGGATAATCTTCAGCTCCTCCGACGCGGCGTGCCCGGACACGTGGATCTGGCGGTTCTGTTCGTACACCACCTCGCAGCCCAGGGCAAACAGGCGGTTGATGGTGTTGTTCACCAGCTTCTCGTTGCCGGGGATAATGGACGCCAGCAGGAACACGGCGTCGTGCTCTCCCAGCGTGACCGCGTGGTGATCCCCACGGCTCATCATCACCAGGCCGGAGAAGGGTTCCCCCTGGCTCCCCGTCGTCATGATAACAAGCTGGTTATCCGGAACATGGGATATCTCCTCAATGGGGACCATCATCTTCTGGTCCAGCTTGAGGTAGCCCAGCTCCCGCGCCAGTTCCACGTTGCGGATCATGCTGCGGCCCAGAAAGGCAATCCTGCGGTTGAAACGCGAAGCCACATCCACCACCTGCTGGACACGGTGAACGTTGCTGGCGAAGGATGAGATGATGATGCGCCGCGAGCGGTAGTTCCGGAAGAGCTGGTCCAGCGTCCCGCTGATAATGCGTTCTGAGGGCGTGAAGCCCGTGCGCTCCGCGTTGGTCGAGTCTGACGCCAGGAGCAGCACCCCCTTGTCCCCTTCCTCAGCAAACGCGCCATAGTCCGTAACGCGCCCATCGATGGGAGTGGAGTCCAGCTTGAAATCTCCCGTGTGGACGATGCGGCCCATGGGCGTTTCGATGGACAGCGCCACCCCGTCCGGGATGGAGTGGGCCACGGCAATGAACCGGATCTTAAAGGGTCCAATCTCCACGACGTCCCCCGCCTTGATCGTCTTCAGCTTCGGCTTGAAGGAAGGCAGGTCCTCCTGCAGCTTGTTTTTGATCAGCCCCAGAGTCAGCCGCGTGCCATAAAGCGGCACGTTCAGACGCGGCAGGACATAGGGCAGTCCTCCTGTGTGGTCCTCGTGTCCATGGGTGATGACGATGGCCAGAACCTTCTCGCGGTTCGCCTCAAGGTAGGAGATGTCCGGCACGATGTAGTCGATGCCCGGCAGTTCCTGGTCGGGGAACATCAGGCCGCTGTCGATGACGAGGATGTCGTCGCCGTATTCGATGGCGTACATATTTTTCCCAATCTCCCCCAGGCCGCCCAGAGGGATGAAACTCAAGTGCTCCTTTCTCGCCTGACCCTGTGATTTTCTGTGCGGGCTCCTCCGGGAGGAACTCCGCGTCTTCTCATTTTTCTCCGTCAATATATTGCCTCCAGATCGTTCGGATTTAACATGGGGGACCTTAGGCCGCTCACGGCACGGGCCTGCCCCATACCCCCTGAATGAAGCTTTGGGGGCGGTTTTATCCCTGTCCCCTAAGGCAGGGAAATAATTTTCATCTAATTACCAAAAAGCCCCCGTCACACCGTGGACGGGGACCTCTTCTTCTATTTTAACCCAAAGTGGCTGAAATATGAAATCCCTGGTGTTTTTGTAAGCCTCGCCGTTGCTCAGTCAACGTTGTAAAATAGGGCCGTGAGGACAAAATGAAAGGAGGAGGTTTCTGACATGGAGAAAACGGCCGGGCTGGAAATTAAGAAGGCGGTGCTTCAGCGGGCGCGCTCCGGCGGTGGAAAATGGGTCGTGCGGGTGCTGATATCCCCGCCGCCTGAGGCAGCCCAGCTTGAGGATTTGGCCCGCGAGGTGCGCAAGGCCCTGGGCACGGGCGCCCGTGTCGGGGATGGGGCCCTGCTCGTCCAGGGGGACATCCCCGACCGTGTGGAGGACTGGCTCAAAAAACGCGGCGTCCCAAAAATCGTCCGTTAGGCAAAACTTAAACGTTGAATCGTATTTCAATCATATCGCCGTCGCGCACGACGTACTCCTTGCCCTCCAGGCGCAGAACGCCTTTGTCCCGGCAGGCGGGCAGGGAAGCCCCGTTGGCGATGAAGTCGTCGTAGGCCACCACCTGAGCCCGGATGAAACCCCGCGCCAGGTCCGAGTGGATGGTCCCCGCCGCGTCCACGGCCGTCTCGCCGTCATGAAGCGTCCAGGCCCGCACTTCATCGGCCCCGCTTGTGAAGAACACGATGAGCCCCAACAGGCTGTACGCCTCGTGGATCAGGCGGTCACGGCCCGGTTCCGTGATGGAGAGGTCCTTCATGAACTCCTCCTGTTCCGCCGGGTCCAACTGGGCCAGCTCCATCTCGATGGAGCCAAAAACATGCACGACCTTCAGCCCCTTTTCCTTCATGGCGGCCTCCAGTGGCGCGGCAATGGCCACCTCTCCTGTCTGGGTCTCATCCAGGTTCAGGACCACCAGCTCCGGTTTCAGCGTCAGGAAAGCGAAGCCGGAGAGGAGCCGCTTCTGCTCCTCCGTCAGAGGATACTCACGCAGAGGGCGCTCGTCCATCAGGTGGTCCTGAAGCGCGTGCAGAAGCTCCGCCTCGGCGTTCTCCGCAGGGGTGGTCTTTTTCTTCGCGGCCTTCTCCTCCAGGCGGGCCAGGCGGTTGCCGATGACGCCCAGGTCCCTGTAGATAAGCTCCGTCTCGACAATCTTCCAGTCACGCAGCGGGTCGATGCTCTCCTCCGGGTGGGGCACGGAGGCATTGTTGAAGGCACGCACCACATGCAGCAGCGCGTCCGACTCTGAAACGAAGGACAGGAAGGAATTGCCCAGCCCCGCGCCCTTGCTGGCGTCGCGTGAGAGCCCCGCAAGGTCCACAAACTCCACCTCCGCGGGCTTCTCGCTCCGGGGAGCAAAAATCTCAACCAGTTTGTCAAAGCGTTTATCCGGCACGCCGACCAGCGCCCGGTTGGGCTCGGTCTTGCCGCCGGCGTAGGGCTTGACCTCCGCCCCCGCCCGCGTGATGACATTGAACACCGTGGACTTGCCCGACAGAGGCAGGCCGACGATTCCGCATTTCAGCAAAGAAATCCCCTCCGTAAGATCTCGCAAATATATCTGACAGACAAC
>JAIKZX010000009.1 GCA_024681935.1 Fretibacterium sp. | reverse complement strand
GTGCGGGCTGAGGTCATCGCCCTTCAGGACATGGGGCACAAACGTCTGGCCATCGAGGCCGGCGAGGACCCGGTGAACAATCCCATCGAGTACATTCTGGACTGCATCCGCACCATTTACAGCGTCCACCACAAAAACGGCGACATCCGCCGCGTCAATGTCAACATCGCCGCCACAACGGTGGAGAACTACCGCAAGCTGAAGGACGCAGGCATTGGGACCTACATCCTGTTCCAGGAGACCTACAACAAGGAGGGCTATCTGGAGCTGCACCCCACCGGCCCCAAACATGACTATGACTACCACACAGAGGCCATGGACCGCGCCATGGAGGGCGGCATTGACGACGTGGGGCTGGGGGTGCTTTTCGGGCTTCAGGGCTATAAGTATGAGTTCGCGGGTCTGCTGATGCACGCGGAGCACCTTGAGGCCGTTCACGGCGTGGGACCCCACACCATCAGCGTGCCCCGGGTCAAGCCTGCCGATGACATCGACCCCGAGGCCTTCAACAACTCCATCCCCGACGAGGTCTTCACCAAAATTGCCGCCTGCATCCGGCTGGCTGTGCCCTACACGGGAATGATCGTCTCCACCCGGGAGAGCGAGGCCGTCCGCGCCCGTATGCTTCAGGTGGGGATCTCCCAGGTCAGCGGCGCGTCGCGCACCTCCGTCGGAGGCTACACCGAGGCGGAACGCCCCCACGACACGGAGCAGTTCGACGTCTCCGACCAGCGCACGCTGGACGAGGTGGTCCGCTGGCTGATGGCCAACGGGCACATTCCTTCGTTCTGCACGGCGTGCTACCGCGCGGGGCGCACCGGCGACCGGTTCATGAGCCTCTGCAAGAGCGGTCAGATCCTGAACTGCTGCCACCCCAACGCGCTGATGACGCTGACGGAGTATCTGGAGGACTACGCCTCCCCGGAGACGAAGCGCGAGGGTTTTGAGATGATTGAGAAAGAGCTGGCCAAAATTCCCAACGAAAAGATCCGCGAAACTGCCCGAGAGAACATCGGGGCCATCCGGGACTCCAACCGGCGGGACTTCCGCTTCTGAGCGCGGAGCGCGGCGTCCGGCGGCAGCTTTGTGCCCGCCGGGCGCCGTTGATGAATATTCAGGAGAAGTATGCCCATTTGATGGCTCAACCGACGGAGGCTTCTGAGATGACAGGATTAAACGACATTCCATCCGGCGAAAGGGCGCACATCGGATTTTTCGGCGTGAGGAACGCGGGGAAGTCCCGGCTGGTCAACGCCGTGACTGGCCAGAATCTCTCGGTGGTCTCCAACGTGCCGGGGACGACGACAGACCCTGTCCGCAAGGCCATGGAAATCCTTCCCCTTGGCCCCGTTGTCATCATCGACACGCCGGGGCTGGACGACGAGGGGACGCTGGGAGGACAGCGGGTTGAGCGGGCCCGGCGCGTTCTGGCGGAGTGTGATGCCGCTGTGCTGGTGCTGAACGCCACGGAGGGCCCCTCTGATTTTGACCGTTCGCTTCTCGCCCTGTTTGAGGAGCGGAAGCTGCCCTATCTCACCGCGCACAACAAGGCGGACCTGCTGGAGAAGCGGGCTCCGCTGAAGGAAGGCGGCCTCTACACCAGCGCGCTCACGGGAGAGGGGGTTGCCGAACTGAAGGAACGCCTCGCCGCGCTCCTGAAGGCGCAGGAGGCGCCCAGGCATCTTGTGGCGGACATGCTGAGCCCCGGGGACACGGTGCTGCTGGTGGTTCCTGTGGACGAGTCCGCGCCCAGGGGGCGTCTCATCCTGCCGCAGCAGCAGACGATACGGGACATTCTGGACGCCCATGGTTCCGCCGTGATCTGTCAGGACACGGAGCTGAAGGGGACGCTCTCGCGGCTTGCGGAAAAGCCAGGGCTTGTCGTCACTGATTCCCAGGTCTTTGAGCAGGTTGCGCGGGATGTGCCCGCCGATATTCCTCTCACGTCGTTCTCCATTCTTTTCGCCCGTTACAAGGGGGAGCTGTCCGTGCTGGCGCGGGGGGCGGAGGAGCTGGCGCGGCTGAGGGACGGCGACCGGGTCCTTATTTCGGAGGGCTGCACGCACCACCGGCAGTGCGGCGACATCGGGACGGTGAAGATGCCCGCCTGGATCAGGGAATACTGCGGAGCGGAGCCCGATTTTTCCTTCACCTCCGGCGGGGATTTCCCGGCAGATCTGACGGAATACGCGCTCGTTGTTCACTGCGGAGGCTGTATGCTGAATGAGCGGGAGATGAAGGCGCGTCTCGCGCGCGCCGAAGCCTGCGGCACGCCGGTCGTCAACTATGGCATGGCGATTGCTCAGATGCACGGAATCCTGCAGCGAAGTCTTGAACCGCTCCTCTGACTTTTGTTTGAGGCCCCTTCCTGTTCATGATACAATGATAGCGAGCAGTTCAGGCGGCCGCTGCGTTTCGGCGCAGAGGAAAGTCCGGGCTCCGCAGGGCAGGATGCCGGATAACGTCCGGCCGGCGCAAGCTGAGGGACAGCGCCACAGAAAAGATACCGCCCTCTGTCCGACGGACGGAGGGTAAGGGTGAAAAGGCGGGGCAAGAGCCCACCGGGTGCGGCGCAAGCCGCATGCCAGGCAAGCCCCATCCGGAGCAAGGCCGAATAGGGAGGAATACGGTGGCCCGCCGTCCTCCGGGTACGGCCGCTTGAGGCGCTCCGCGAGGATGCGTCCAGATAAATGGCCGCTATACACAGAACCCGGCTTACGAACTGCTCATTTTTAGGGGAACACAGAGGCTGCGCTGCGGGTTGTAAAAGGTGCAGGGCTATGCTCTGCCTTACGAACTGCTCATCATTAATGATTAACATTGGAATCATTAAATTGGAGTTGCCGTCATTGGAAAAAATGGGGGTTTCGGGGGAAGCTCATTCCCCTGTAAAAAAATTTGAGTTTTACGATTGGCAGAAAAGTGCCTGCAGCCATATTGCAGGTCACAGCGCTGTCCTCTCCGCGCCCACGGGGTCCGGCAAGACCCTGTGCGCCTATCTGTGGGCTGGTCTTCTGGACTGGGAGGGGAACGTCTGCCGCCCTGAATCGGGCCGGATTATCTTCACCGCCCCCATCAAGGCTCTGAGCAACGAGCGCTACATGGACCTCCGCCGCATGGGACTGGACGTCGGCATTGAGACGGGGGACTTCAAGCGCAACGAGGGGGCGCAGGTGATCTGCTGCACCCAGGAGATCTACACGATGAAGTACGCCCCCATCCCCGATCAGCGCCTCATTGTTGACGAGTTCCACTACATCTTCAGCGACTCCGACCGCGCCAGAACCTACATTGACGGCATCCGCGCCACGCACCCCGACACGCCCATCCTGGTGATGTCCGCCACGCTGGGCGGGGTGAAGAGCGTGGGAAATTACCTCTCGGAGATCTGCCGGCGGGAGTTCGTCATCCATGAGAGCCGCCAGCGGACCACCCAGCTTATCTACACCCCCAAACGCCCGGCTAAACGGGGCAATATCCACGACGCGCTGGTCTTTCTCTTCTCCCAGAAGGGGGCGGCGTCCCTGGCTCAGGACATTTCCTGCACGCGGCCGGAGATATCCTCCGCGTCCCGCCGCCGCATTGAGGAGCTGGCGGCCATTCTGGAGGTCCCAAGGATTGCGCCGTCCCTTCTGCACGGCGTGGGCACCTACCACGGGGGGATGTTCCCCAAGGAGAAGCTGCTGGTGGAGTCCGCCTTCCGCGAGCGTCTGCTGGACGTCGTCTGCGGGACGAACGCCCTGGCGCTGGGGGTGAACCTGCCGGCGCAGACCGTGGTGTTTGCCCAGCTTGTGCAGTACCATCACGACGAGCCCATCACGAAGAACGAGTTTCTCCAGATGTCGGGCCGCGCGGGCCGCAAGGGGCTCTTCGACCCCGGCTACGTGACCTGGCTTCACCGCTCCCCCTATGAGAAGCGGGGCGTGGACACGGGCAAGGTCTTTCAGGCCCTTGTGAACGCGCCGTCTGAGCCCGCGATGGTGACGCTCCGTCCGTCCTATGGCCGCCTGCTGCGGAAGCAGGTGCTGCTGGAGGCGGAGGCCGAGTACATCGCGGACTACTCCCTGCCGGCGGTGAACGTCCGCTCCGTCCTCAGGGCGCTGGAGGGCGGGATGCGGAAGATTGAGCGGGTGGCTTCCCGCCTGGTGCGCGGCTCTGACCGGAAGCGGTTCCGCTCCATCCTGGCCGAGATCTGGTATGACGAGATGGAGGTTGACGAGAACCTGGAGATGGCGCTGCTTTTCTTTGAGGAGCCGGAGCCCAGCGCCCTCATGGCGGCCCAGATGGTGATGCCCTACGAGCGGAACTACCTCCAGTCCCTCCTGAAGGTCAAGCGGTTTGCCAACCAGCTTCCGCGGGGCCGGCGGCTCCGCGCCATGGATGAGCTGAACCGCACGGTGGACGAGATCGACCCGACCATCTACGGCTTTGAGGAGAAGCTGGGCGAGATCGAGACGAGCCGGTGAGGGGCGCGCCCTTGCAACCCCGCCCGTTTCTTTCAAGTTCAGGGTTTTTAAGCCCCGCAAAGACTTGAAGTCCCGGCTTGCGGTATCAATATGCTGTAAGGCTGTACGACCTCATATATCTTAGCACTAAAAAACCTCCCTTATTCCTCTTTGTGTTTGCGGGCACAAAGAAAAGGGAGGAAGTCAACTATTCGGTGATTGGATTATACCGCCCCCGCTCCCCACCGTCCCTTTCTGCGCTATAATAGAAACACTTGTTGATTTTTCACAATCTGCCGGGGCAGGCCCCGGGGCGTGTTATGGGAGGCAGATATGATGTGTTATAAAAAGTTTTTCACCCTTCTCGCGCTGCTTTTGGCGCTGGCCGCGCCGGGGTGGGCGGCGGTGACGGGTAGTAATGGGGAAGTCACGATCGAAAATTTGGATGACCTTAAGAAAGTGTTTAGTGTTGCTGGGGCTGGCTATGCCTTCTCGGGCCGTTCCCTGGACGACGGCACGAAAATCGAGGTCATCAACTTTTCGGGAGACATTTCCCTTGATAAGGAGCTGTTGATAAGCGATAACATCACCCTCCGCGGCAACGGCCACACGCTGGACGCCCAAAATAAGTGCCGCGTCATTGAAGTGTGCTGCAGTGGCATATCTGTCACCATCGACGGGTTCACCCTCATGAACGGCAATGCAGGTGATAATGGCGGGGGGATATCTTCCAGTCTGGGCAACACTTTGACCGTGAAAAACTGCACGTTCGTCAACAACAAGGCCTCAAAAGGCGGCGGGATATTGGCCGAGGGACTTTCCCAGAATGAGGCTTCGGTGACAGTGACCCACTGCAGGTTCGAGAACAACACCGCCGGTAACTTATCCGAAGGCGGCGGCGGGATATGTGTCATAGGCGGCACGAAACTGACCGTGGCCCACTGCACCTTCACCGGCAACAAGGCCGGCGACTCCACGGCCGGGTATGGCGGCGGGGTGTCTGTCTATAACGCTACGGCGAACGTGAGCAACTGCACCTTCACCGGCAACACGGCCCAGCACGGCGGCGGCGGGGTGCGCGTCGAAAACGCCACGGCGAACGTGAGCAACTGCACCTTCACCGGCAACACGGTCCAAAACGGCGGCGGCGGGATAGAAGTCACTGATAGCACCAGCACGGTGAACGTGTTCCACTGCACCTTCACCGGCAACATGAGCGGTAGTGATTTCCATGAAGTAGAGTCCAAGGGCACGCTCAATGCCGTCAACACGGTGTTCTGGGACGATGGAGTCCAATATATCTTCAACAACGGCACGCTGAACCTCTACCACTGCGCCTATGGCTGCGCCTATGGCATAAATGCCATAGGCGGCACGGGCACGGTTGGA
>JAIKZX010000005.1 GCA_024681935.1 Fretibacterium sp. | reverse complement strand
GGTGGTCATCGTCGATGATCGTATCGACCTGGAGACGCAGATCACCGCGACGTTCAACGCCTCCGACATACCCAACCTCGTGAGCCTGGCGACGAAGGATGATTTAATTCGTTTCTTCCGTCAGGACACACGGAAAATCGCAATCACCACGATCTTCCGCTTTGATGACGTGGAGGAGCCGCTGAATTTCCGAAATAACATCATCGTGATGGTGGACGAGGCCCACAGGACTCAGGAAGGGGACTTGGGAGAGAAGATGCGTCTTGCCCTCCCCAACGCGTTTTTCTTCGGCCTGACGGGAACACCCATCAACCGCACAGATAAAAACACCTTCAAGACCTTTGGGGCCATTGAGGACAGAAGCGGATACATCAGCAAGTATTCCTTCTCCGACTCCATACGCGACAAGGCCACTCTGCCATTGAAGTTTGAGGCTGTGCCCGTTGAGCTTCACGTTGACCGGGAACAGCTGGATAAAGAGTTTGAGGTCATGACGGCGGACCTGCCGGAGGAGGACCGCGCGGAATTGTCCAGGCGGGTCACGATGAAGGCCATCATGTACGACAAAGACCGCATCAGAAAAGTCTGTGAGCATATCGCAAAGCACTACCGGGAGAAGATCGAGCCCAACGGGTATAAGGGGCAGGTCGTTGTTTATGACCGGGAATGTTGCCTGACGTATAAGGAGGAGCTGGATAAACTTCTCGGCCCTGACGCCTCGACCATCGTCATGGACACGAACAACGACAAGGCGGATCGTTACAAAGACTATCGTCGGGACAGGGACGAGGAGGGAAAAGTCCTTGATACGTTCCGCGACCCGGCCAGCCCCCTGAAGCTTGTCATCGTCACGTCAAAACTGCTGACGGGCTTTGACGCGCCAATACTTCAGGCGATGTACCTCGATAAGCCCATGAAGGACCACAACCTTCTACAGGCTATCTGCCGCACAAACCGAATTTATGACGAGGGAAAAACCCACGGGCTCATCGTGGACTATATCGGCATCTTCGATAACGTAGCCAGAGCGCTGCAATTCGACGAGGCCGGAATGAGGGAAATCATAACAAACATCGGAGAGGTCAAGAAGCAGCTTCCGGCATTGGTCAAGAAGTGCCTTGATCATTTTGCCGGCGTTGACCGCACCTTGGAGGGCTGGGAAGGGCTTGCGGCAGCTCAGGACTGCTTGCCGACGAATAAAGAAAAGGACGAGTTCGGCGCGAATTATCGTGTGCTAAACCGCGCTTGGGATTCCCTTTCGCCGGACCCGGCTCTCACTCCCTACAAAACCGATTATCGCTGGCTGAGCCAGGTCTATGATTCCATCAGGCCGGTTGACGGACGGGGCGCTTTGATATGGGCAGCCCTCGGCGCAAAGACGATGGAATTGATCCACGAGAATATTGACGTGGGCGAAGTTCAGCCCGATAATGAAATCCTTACGTTGGACGCCGAATTGATCGACCAGTTTATACAGAAACAGCCGGACGTGAACAAGACAGCTAAAAAGATTGAGATAGACCTGATCGCAAAGATAAGGAAATACGCCAAAGACCCGAAGTTCCAGCAGATTGGAGAAAAGGTGGAGCGGCTGAAGGAAAAGCATGAGCAGGGGCTGCTCACCAGTATCGAGTTCCTGAAACAGCTGTTGGAGCTTGCGCGGGAGGCGGCGGAGGCGGAGAGGACGTCGGTCCCCCCGGAGGAGATCGACAAGGGAAAAGCCGCATTGACGGAGCTCTTCATCGGCATAAAGAACCCCCAAACGCCCGTTATTGTGGAACGCCTGGTCAGCGACATTGACGATATCGTGAAGGTCGTCCGCTTTGACGGCTGGCAGAGCACGACGGCCGGGAAACAGGAAGTAAAAAAGGCCCTGCGAAGCGTGGTATGGATCAAGTACCAGATCAGGGACAAAGAAGTCTTTGACAAGGCTTACAGCTATATTGAACAGTATTATTGAGCGGCGTAAGGAGACATCAACTATCACAGGGCAGGCGAAACCTTATGAACTCTTTCAGCGTCTCCATCAAGGGCGTTTTGGAATCTGACGGAAAACTGCTGCTGCGGAAAAACGAGCGGCAGGAATTTGAGCTGCTGGGCGGACATCTGGAGAAGGACGACCTCTCTCCGGAGCAGCGCCTTGTCACAGAGTTCCTGGAGGAATCCGGGATATCGGTGGAGGTGGGCGCGGCAAGGGAACCCTGGCTCTACGAAATTGGAACGAAGGACGTGCTTATCGTTCCCTTTGTGTGCCGCGCGACGGCCATCCCGAAGCGTTTGTTCGATATGGACGGAGGGACCCTGCACTGGGTCGCGCCGGAGAGCCTGAGCGGGCTCCCAATGCCGCAGGGGTATAAGGACACAATTCTGGGGATAACGCCGCGCACAAGCGTCTCCTCCTTCCCCGTCGGAGGAAATGCCAACATGCCCGCCGCGCAGGGCGGATATCACGTCAAGGTCTGCGTGAAACAGGGGCCGGAGGTCCTGGCCTGTTCACCCCTGAAGGCCCGCTGCTCCCCAAGGGATATCGCCCGGACCATGCTGGGGAAGCATGAAAAAGATGCCCGGCTCACCTTTCAGTTAAGCGTTGTTGATCAGGAGCAAAGAACGGTGACGTTATTCTGGGAAAGAGACGCCTGCCCCCCCAAAAAAGAAAGCCGGCCTTAAGGCCGGCTTTGTGTTATTCCTTGTTTTGCCTTGCCTAAAGTTTCAGCGCTCCCAGGTCGCCCACTTCCTTGAAGAGCGCATTGCAACGGCGGAGGAGCATCAGACGGTTATTTCGTACAGCCTCGTCCGGGTCCATGACCATCACGTCGTCAAAGAAGGAGGACACAACAGGCGACAGCTCAGACAATAGCTGCATCAGGCTTCCCCAGTCATAGGAGTCCAGCGCTTTGCGGACCGGAGCCTCAAGCCGCTGAACGCCAGCCCACAGGGCCTGCTCCGCCTGTTTGGACATGAGTGCCTCCTGAGGGGCAGACTCGCCGCCTTCCTCCGTCTTGGCCAGGATATTCCGCACACGCACAGCGGAGCTCACCAGACCGGTGAACCAGGCTTCCTCCTTCACGGTGGTCAGGGCCTCGATGAGCCGGAGTGCCTGGTTGGGCACACGCCCAATGACGGAGATTGCCAGCGTGGCCAGCTCGTGGTCATAGCCCTTCTCCTTGAGCTGCACCAAAAGGCGCTGTTTGATGAAGTCCAAAATTTTTTCCTTCATCGCCGCGTCCACCTCGTTGATGACGCAGGCCTCCCCCACTGCCGCCTCCATGTCGAGGTCGTACTTCCGGGCCCAGAGGATCTCATTGATGCAGCGGGCCGCGCGGCGCAGGGCATAGGGGTCCTGAGAGCCGGTGGGCTCCAACCCTGCCTTATGGCAGGCGGCGATGATATGAACGCGCTCGGCCAGGCCCAGGACAGCCCCCACATCGTCCGACGGCGTCTCGTCGGAGGCGGTCTGCGGAAGGTACTGCTCGCGGAGGGCCAGGGACACGCGCGGGTCCTCGCCATTGCAGCGGGCGTAGGCCTCGCCCATCACGCCCTGAAGCTCTGTAAACTCAAAGACCATGCTTGTGAGGAGGTCGGCCTTGGAGAGGTAGGCCGCGCGCTCCACCAGGGAGGAGATATCCCCCATGCCCAGCTTATCGCAAAGCCAGAGCGCCAGTTTCTGAGTCTTCATCACCTTGTCGTAAACGGAGCCCAGTTTTTCCTGATAGGTAACGCTCTTCAAACGCTCCACGTTAGTTGCAAGGGGTTTCTTCCGATCCTCGTCCCAGAAGAAGGCCGCGTCCTCGAGCCGTGCCCGCAGCACTCGCTCGTTTCCCTCACGGATGACCCCCATGTCCGCCACGAGATTATTGCTGACCCCAACGAAGTAATTTGCCAGCTTTCCGCCCTTGTCCATGTTCCGCACAGCAAGATACTTCTGGTTCTTCTTCATCGAGGTGGTCAGCACCTGCTCCGGGATCTCCAGATAGCGCTCATCGAACGACCCGATGAAGGGCACGGGGAACTCCACAAGATAGAGGTTTTCCTCCAGAATCTTCGGGTCCATCTCCACCTCGAGGTTGCCCGGGAACTCACGTTTCAGGTTGGCGATGGCGGACTTCATCTTCTGGAGGCGCTTCTCCTGGTCAAGGATGACCTTGTTGTCATAGAGTATTTCCATGAAGTCCGCGGCGTTGCCCACCTCAATGGCTTTCCGCCCCATGAAGCGGTGTCCGCTGGTTGTCCGGCCGCTCGTCACGTCACCGTAGGTGAAGGGAATCACCTGATCGTCGGCCATGGCCACGATCCAGCGAATGGGGCGCGCAAAACGCACGCCCGACTTGCCCCAGTACATGCTCTTGGGGAAGGTCAGGCCATCGATGAGCCCCCGCAGAAGCTCAGGCAGCACCTCGATAGTCTTGCGGCTCTCCTGCTTCACCTCCGCCGCAACGTAGCGGACTCCGCCCACCTCCATCTCCCGGAGGTCATCGACTGACACACCCTTGCCCTTGGCAAAGCCCAGGGCTGCGCGCGTCGGGTTCCCCTGACTGTCATAAGCCGAGTTGAAGGGAGGGCCCTTGAGCAGCTCAATCACAGAGCTCTGCATCTCATCCACATTGAGGGCAGTCACCACCAGGCGGCGCGGCGTCGCATAGACCCTGACTTCCTGAAAGGCGATGCGGCTGGCCTCCAGGGCCGACTCGGCGTTCTTTTTCAGCACGGCAAGAGCATCCGGGATGAAGCGGGAAGGGATCTCCTCCGTACCAATCTCAAGCAATACGTTCTTCAGGGCCATTACGCATCACATCCTTTCTCAAAAAAGGCGCCCCCGGCATCGCTGAACTTGTCCATCAGCGGGAAGCCCATCTCCTCGCGCTGCTTGCGGTAGGCGGCAGCAACCTTGCAGGCCAGGGTCCGCACACGGGCGATGTAGCTGGTGCGTTCCGTAACGCTGATGGCCCCGCGGGCGTCCAGCAGATTGAAGGTATGGGAGCTCTTGAGGACGTAGTCGTAAGCGGGCAACACCCGGCCCTTCTCAATGACGCGCCCGGCCTCCGCCTCGTACATCTGGAAAAGCTGGAAGAGCATATCCGTGTCCGCGTCCTCGAAATTGTAGTGCGAGTGCTCCACCTCACCCTGAAGGTGCACATCACCGTAGCTCACTTTGCTGGCCCAGTTCAGGTCATAGACGTTCTCGACCTTCTGGACATACATAGCGATGCGCTCCAGGCCGTAGGTAATCTCCGCCGGCACGGCCTCCATATCCAGCCCGCCGAGCTGCTGGAAGTAGGTAAACTGCGTAATCTCCATCCCGTCAAGCCAGACCTCCCAGCCCAGTCCCCAGGCGCCGGTGGAGGGATTTTCCCAATCGTCCTCAACAAAGCGGATGTCGTGCTCGGACGAGTCAATCCCCAGGCTCAGCAGGCTCTGGATGTAGAGATCCAGTATGTTCGCCGGGGCCGGCTTGATGATGACCTGATACTGATAGTAGTGCTGAAGGCGGTTGGGGTTCTTGCCGTAGCGCCCGTCAGCGGGGCGACGGGAGGGCTCCACATAAGCAACGCGCCAGGGCTCCGGGCCAAGAACGCGCAGGGCTGTGGCCGGGTTCATCGTCCCCGCCCCCACCTCAATATCATAGGGCTGCTGGATGACGCAGCCCTGTTGGCTCCAGAAGTGCTGAAGCCGGAAAAAGATTTCCTGGAAGTTCAATCTGCCATCTCCTTTTAACTCAATCAACGAGGGCCCCCTGTTCATGACGACAGGCCCTCTGTCTCCTCCAAAACGCTCGTGTTACCAAACCAGATAAGTTTAGCATAACAGGCGATTTTGAGGGAACGACACTGTCTTATTTCCCCTATTTGACGTATTATTCAAAGGTGATATAATACTCTTTGTGTCGCCGGGCTGGTGGAATTGGTAGACACACGGGACTTAAAATCCTGAGGACATTTGTCCGTGCGGGTTCGAGTCCCGCGTCCGGCACCACGAAGTACCTTAAAATCGCGGGGTGGAGCAGTCAGGAAGCTCGTCGGGCTCATAACCCGAAGGTCGCAGGTTCAAATCCTGCCCCCGCAACCAATTTATGGCGGCATAGCTCAGTTGGCTAGAGCATGCGGTTCATACCCGCAGTGTCACTGGTTCGACTCCAGTTGCCGCCACCAGAATTTAAAATTAAACGGGGAGGTCCGAAGAATGCAGACTTACGTTTTCACGCTCAACACGCTGGCGCTAGGGCTAAAGGCTTCGGACTTCCGCTGGAGCCAGTTTCGCAGCATACTCCTTTAGCTCTTAGAACACGCTGCAGACAGACGCAAAGGCCGGAGTCCACATGAGGGACTCCGGATTTTTTTATTTTTGGAAGGAGAAAGCATGTCCATGAAACGCATCAAAATTTTTGACACGACACTGAGGGATGGCGAGCAGTCACCTGGCTGCAGCATGGATCTGAACGAGAAAGCCGCCATGGCTCGTCA
>JAIKZX010000216.1 GCA_024681935.1 Fretibacterium sp. | reverse complement strand
AACGTTCTTATGATAACACAATCCCAGCAGATCATGGTTCCTGAAATACTCTGTTGCTCTCCAGGGTGTCTACCGGGAACCTCGGGGAAGTGACACTTTCACTGGTCACTTAGAGGTGACATTTTCTCTGGCTATTGACACATATGGGGGGGAATGATGTGCCACGGCATTGAATTATAAATTCCGTACGGAGGGGCAAAGAGCGGGATCTGACCTTGAAGAAAAAGGGAAAATCAGTAATCAGCTGTGCAGAAGGGGGCAGAGATACCTGCTGAGGTTATCTTGATGTTAAGGCTGTGTCATTAAATCAGCCCCTTGCGGCCGGAAGCATTGGACGCCAGGTTCCTGAATTTCAATAAGCCTGCTTAAAACCCGGGAAACAGCTGCCGCTCTTGCCTCATGGCTCTGTGTCCCGGGAAACTGCCTCCGGACCGTTTTTGCTATATAATTGAATACAGGAGGGGGGGAGACGGTGTCATGGGACAAACGGATGCGGTTCCGCTGCGCGTTGCGAGTGATGTGATTCACAATGACATCAGAATCATTGCCTTCGACCTGGACGGGACACTCCTGAACTCCAGCAAGGAGCTCTCGCAGGCGGATGCCGAATCGCTTGCCCGGGCCGCTGCAGCAGGGGTCTCCCTCGTCCCGGCCACGGGCCGTGCCTTCGTCGCTCTGCCGGAGGTGGTGCGCAGTATGCCCTTTGTGCGTTACGTCATCACGGCCAACGGCGCGCAGGTGCTCGATCTGCGGGAGGGAATATCCGTTGTCCGGGCGGAAATTCCGCTGCCCCAGGCGATTGATATCCTGTCCTATTTTGACACGCTGCCCGTAATCTACGACTGCTTCATGGATGGCAAGGCCTGGATGACGCGCGCGTTTTTCGAAAAGATAGAGGACTTCGCGCCGGACGCGCACATGCTGAAGATGTTGCGTGAGCTGCGTCAGCCGGTGGATGAACTCAAGGCCTTCCTTCAGGAGCAGGGACGGGGAATGCAGAAGACCCAGCTCTTCACATGGGACGATGGGTTGCGCGCGGAGTTACTGCGGGACCTGGCGGGACGCTTTCCCGGCACGGTGGTCTCCAGCTCCGCTGTCAATAACGTGGAGATAAACAACGAACACGCCAACAAGGGGGAAGCCCTGAGGCGACTGGCTGATTATCTTGGTGTGGACATGGCCCGGACCCTGGCCTTTGGCGACGGGCTGAATGATGTCAGTATGATCCGGGCGGCGGGCGTGGGGGTGGCGATGGCGAATGCGTCCCAGGAAGTTCGGGACGCGGCGGACTTTGTCACGCTGAGCTGCGACGAGAGCGGCGTCTCCGCCGGAATCAAGAAATATCTTAAGGAGGTCTTTTGATGGCACGAAACATTACCTCGCGAAGTGCCGATTATTCCCAGTGGTACCTTGACGTGATCAAGGCCGCGGAGCTGGCGGACTACGCGCCGGTGCGCGGCTGTATGGTCATCCGGCCGACGGGCTACGCGCTCTGGGAGTCGGTCCAGAGGTACTTTGACGAGGAGTTTAAAAAGACAGGGCACGTCAATGCTTACTTCCCGCTCCTCATTCCCTATTCGTTCCTGAACAAGGAAGCGGAGCACGTTGAGGGGTTTGCCCCGGAGGTTGCTACGGTGACGCATGCCGGGGGGGAGGAGCTGGAGGAGCCCTACGCCATCCGTCCCACGTCCGAGACGGTCATCGGACATATGTACAGCAAATGGATACAATCCTGGCGCGATCTGCCAGTCCTCATCAACCAGTGGTGCAACGTTATGCGGTGGGAGAAACGCCCGCGCCTGTTCCTGCGCACATCGGAGTTCCTGTGGCAGGAAGGGCACACGGCCCACGCCACGCCGGAAGAGGCGCGGGAGGAGACTCTGCGGATGCTGGAGGTCTACCGCCAGGTCATGGAGGATAAACTGGCTCTGCCCGTCATCCCCGGCGAGAAGACGGCGGGCGAGCGTTTCCCCGGCGCGGTGGACACCTACACCTGCGAGGCCATGATGAGCGACGGCAAGGCTCTCCAGGCGGGGACCAGCCACTTTTTGGGCCAGAACTTCGCCAAAGCCTTTGAGATTCAATTCCAGAACAAGGAGGGCGAGCTGGAGTTCTGCTGGACGACAAGCTGGGGAGTCTCCACCCGCCTCATCGGGGCCCTCATCATGACGCACTCCGATGACGATGGCCTGATTTTGCCGCCGCGCGTTGCCCCTGTCAAGACAGTGCTGCTTCCCATCTCCAAGGACGAGAGCGTGGCGGAGAACGTGCTGCTGCCACGGGCGAAAGAGCTCTCGGGCCAGCTCAACGAGGCCCTGGGCGGCCTCTGCACGTTTGTTGACACGCAGTTCCACATGAGGCCCGGCGACCGCTTCTTCACGCATCTTCAAAAGGGCGTGCCCCTGCGGCTGGAGCTCGGCGAGAAAGAAATGAAGGCGGGAACAGTGCGGGCCGTGCGCCGCGATACGGGCGAGAAAACAGATATTTCCCTCGAGACCCTGATTCCGACGGTTAAGAAGCTCCTGGACGAGATTCAGGACAACCTCTACACCCGCGCGAAGAACTATCGCCTGGAACACACTTCCACGGCGGAAAGCTACGACGAGCTGAAGACCCTCCTTGCGGAGAAAGGCGGCTTCGTCGAGGCGTACTTTGGCGGCACGCCGGAGGACGAGCGCCGCATCAAGGAGGAGACGGGCGCGACGCCGCGATGCATTCCCTTGTCTGATGACAGCCGCGGCAAGTGCATCCTCACTGGCGGTGAAGGGCGGAAGACTCTCTTCGCCAAATCATACTGATTTAAACGGTGAGCCCCCGTCTGTGACGGGGGCTCTTTTCGTTTCTTAAAATGTAAACAGAGCGCGGATGGCGTTCAGCACCGCAAGGACCATGACTCCCACGTCCGCAAAGACGGCCAGCCACATATTGGCAATGCCCAGTGCCCCCAGAGCCAGACAGGCCAGCTTCACGCCGAGGGAGAAAACGATGTTCTGGAGGACGATTCTCAGGCAGCGGCGCGAGAGCCGGATGGCCATCGAAATTTTGAGAGGGTCGTCGTCCATCAGCACCACGTCAGCGGCCTCAATGGCTGCGTCAGAGCCCATTGCCCCCATCGCTATGCCCACATCGGCCCGGGAAAGGACCGGCGCGTCGTTTATGCCGTCGCCGACAAAACACACCCGGCCTTTTTTGCCGGCTTTCGCTGCCAAAAGCTCCTCCACTTTCGTGACCTTGTCCGCAGGCAGAAGTCCGGCGTAGAACTCATCAATACCCAGCTCCCTGGCCGTCTGTTCCGCCGCAGCGGGGACGTCACCCGTCAGCATCACAACGCGCTTCACTTCGGACTCTCTCAGCGAGGCGATGGCCTCCTTCGCGTGGGGCTTCATCACGTCAGAGATCACGATGTGCCCTGCGTACACCCCGTCAATGGCGATGTGAATGATTGTTCCCGTCCTCGTGCAGGGGTGCCACGACGCCCCGATAGACTCCATGAAGGCGGAGTTCCCCACGCAGATAACCTCGCCGTTCACCCGGGCCCGGATACCCAGCCCCGCCAGCTCCTCCACATCCTCGACCGTGCAGCCATCCGCCTCGTTGGGGTAGGCCTTTCGGAGCGAGCTGGCGATGGGGTGTGTGGAGTAGCGCTCCACATGGGCAGCTAAGTGCAGCAGCGCCGTCTCGTCTGGAACACCGGGCCCGCGCAGCGGGTTCTTCTCCGGATGGACGGCCACCACCTCAAAGACGCCGCGGGTCAGAGTCCCTGTCTTGTCAAAGGCCACACAGTCCGCCTCTGACAGCATCTCCAGGAAGTTTGAGCCCTTTACCAGGATCCCCTCCCGGCTGGCCCCGCCAAGCCCCGCAAAGAACGTCAGGGGAATGCTGATGACCAGCGCGCAGGGGCAGCTGATGACCAAAAAAGTCAGCGCCCGGTAGAACCAATCGCCCCAGTTGGGGGAAAGTCCCATACCCGCCCATCGGACCAGAGGAGGCAGGATCGCCAGGGCCAGCGCGCTGTAACAGACGGCGGGTGTGTAAAGCCGCGCGAAGCGGGCAATGAAGTTTTCAGACCGTGACTTTCGGGAACTGGCGTTCTCCATGAGGTCCAGAATTTTTGAGACCGTGGACTCCCCGAACTCGCGGGTGGTCCGCACCTTCAACACATGGGTCAGGTTCACACAGCCGCTGACCGCTTCGTCCCCGACGTTCGCCTCTCGGGGCACGCTCTCGCCGGTAAGGGCGCTGGTGTCGAGATTGGAACAGCCTTCGATAATCACGCCGTCGATGGGCACCTTCTCCCCCGGACGAACCACAATGACGCTCCCCACAGGGACCTCGCCGGGATCCACAGGCTCCAGTTTCCCGTCCCGCTCCAGGTTGGCGATGTCCGGCCGGATGTCCATCAGAGCGCCGATGTCCCGCCGGCTCCGGCCCACGGCGTAGCTCTGGAATAGCTCGCCAATCTGGTAGAACAGCATGACGGCAATCGCCTCAAGGTAGTCGCCATTCCGTCCGGCCAGCTCGTCACAAACCGCAAGAGCCAGCGCCCCGAGGGTTGCCACGGTCATTAAGAAATTTTCATCGAACATCTGGCGGTTGCGAATGCCCTTTGCAGCCTTGAGCAGAATGTCGTGACCCACTATCAGGTATGGGATAAGGTACAGCACGAACCGCAGCGTCCTGTTCAGCAAATCCCCCATCGCATCTGTTGAGGGCAAAAACGGTATCCCAACAAGCAGCGCCGTTGTCAGAACGAGGCGGAGAAGTGTCCGCCTCTGCTTTTTGTTCATAACGCAGCTGTCCTCAGAGCAATATTTCGCAGTCGTCTTCGACTTTCTTGCAGTTCTCGCGGACGGCCTTCATCACCGACGCTGTGTCCTGCCCGTCCTCGAATTCCACGGTCATCTTCAGTGTCATGAAGTTCACCGTCGCGTCCCGCACGCCGGGCGTCTTTTTGGCGGCGTCCTCCATCTTGTTGGCGCAGTTAGCGCAGTCGACCTCGATTTTATATACCTTTTTCATGGCTTTTACCTCTCTCCTGTCGCTGAAGGCGTTGGAATGCCCCGCTGTTATAGGACTATTTTACAGCATCCTGTGTCTCCAAAAAAGGGATGCCCCGCGAGGCATCCCCATAACGACAAGTATTTCCCAACTGAAACTGAACGCCAGCCGCGGTTTAACGCTTCGAGAACTGCCTCTTGCCGCGGGCGCCCTTCTGACCAAACTTCTTACGCTCGACCATGCGCGGGTCGCGGGTCAGAAGCCCTTCCTTCTTCAGGGCGGGGCGCAGGTCCGGGTTCATCTTGATGAGGGCGCGCGCAATGCCCATCCTCACGGCACCGGCCTGGCCGGTCAGCCCGCCGCCGGAGGCGTTGACGAACACGTCGACCTTCCCCTCCAGCCCGACAATCTTCAGGGACTGCATCACCTGAGCCTGCCAAATCATGCGCGGGAAGTACTCCTCCATCGTGCGGTTATTAATCTTCAACTCACCGTTGCCCGGGCAGAGTCTGACACGTGCCAGAGCGTTCTTGCGGCGGCCGGTTCCCCAACTGAAAGTGCTGTCCATCGGATATCCTCCTGTTCAAAAACTAGATATCAAGCGTCTCAGGAGCCTGCGCCGCATGGGGATGGCTGGGGCCCGCGTAGACCTTGAGTTTGCTCGCGTACTTCAGACGGTTTCTGGGAAGCATACCCCGCACGACGTGCTCGAACAGGAACTCCGGCTTATCTTCAAGCGCGCGGCCCCAGGGAATAGCACGATATCCGCCCGGATGCCCCGTGTGATAATGCCAGTGAGACTGGGACGCTTTGTGCCCCGTCAGCCTGACCTTCTCCGCGTTGACAATGATTACATAGTCGCCCGTGTCCACGTGCGGCGTGTAAGTCGGCTTGTTCTTGCCCGTCAGGATACGGGCAACCGCCACGGCCAGACGCCCAATAGGCCTGTCCGTCGCGTCAATAACATACCATTTTCTTTCCACCTGACCCGGCTTTACCAGGTAGGAACTGCTGCCTACCATCTTGTTTCCTCCTCAACATCGCCCCGCAGGGCGAGACGTTATGCTTGCGCTTATTTATAGCTCAATAAGAACACGCCAAACCTTTGGAAGGCACACTTTTCACCTTTTCCGGACCTGTGGCAGGGGGGCCCGGAAAAAAGGGAAACGTGCCGCCTCACGGCCGCGGCGCAGTTCTCACGAGTGTCTATTGTATACGAACAAGGCGTTTATTTTCAAGTATCCCCGGCAGCCTTCCGCGCTTTGCCAGGGGCTTGCCATTGACCTCTTTCAGGTCCATGGTCATGTCCATCGGGACCGCGTGGGCAATGTAGCTCCCCACGCCGAACACGTCCGCCCCCACGGCGGAGAGCTCCGCGATGCGGGCCGGGTTCAGCCCGCCGGAGACCACGATCTTCACCTTGTTAAAGCCCGCCTGGTCAAGACGCCAGCGCATCTCGCGCACCAGCTCAACGGTAACGCCGCCGCGCTCGCCGGGGGTGTCCAGGCGCACGGCCCCCAGACGGTCGCCCAGTGCTTCCGCCAGACGCAGAGCCTCCTCGCACTCATCCTTAAACGTGTCCACAAGGAAGATGCGCCCTATTCCATCCGGCAGAGTGCTGTCGTAGGCCTGGGCCAGCTTCACCGTGTCCCCGACGATAAGGACCGCAGCGTGGGGAATGGTCCCGGAAGGCTCCCGGCCGCACAGTTTGGCACCCAGGATGCAGCTTGCCCCGGCGCAATGTCCCACCTGCACCGCGATGGATTCCATGACCGGCGCCACGGCGGGATGGAGGTGCCGCGCCCCAAAGCAGAGCACCGGCTTCCCCGCGGCTGCGTCCACGCACTCACGGGCCGATGTGGCCCACGCGCAGGAGCTGGACAGAATACCCAGCAATGTCGTCTCATAGACGCCAAACGCGCCGTAAGAGCCGCGGATGCGGACCACCGTCTCCTTGGGGGTAAAGGGTTCGCCCTCCGGCAGGGCCTCTACCTGGACGGGAAGGCCGCGCAGAAGCTCCATGACTTCCTTTATGCCAGCAAAAAGCCCGGTGGAGCGGGTGAATATCTCCGCCGTCACGGGGGTATCCAGCAGCCCCACGGAGTTCAGCACGTCACGGGTGTTGACGAAGTAGATGTCCGTCGTCGCCCCTGAACGGATCTCCTCGTGGGTGGCGCTCAGAAAACGTCCCTGCTCAACCTTGAAGGCTGTTGCATCCTTTAGGGAGTTCAACACTCCAGAGGCCCCCCTAGCTTAAAAGAACGAGGCAGACCGACGTGACCATGAAAGCCACAGCAAGCACGATCGTCACCTTCGTCATGCCGGAGAAGCGCTGCCATTGGCCGGTGTCAGCCTGTGTGCCGCCTCCAAACACGCCGGAAAAGCCGCCCTGTTTGCGCTGCTGGGCCAAGACCATAATCATCAGCAAGATGGAGATGACAATATGTAACCCCGACAACAAAACACGCACACCCAATTCCTCCTGTCTCTACATCCTGTCCCCGCTGGGCCAGGCACTTATCAATGAGGTCAAATTTAATCTTAGCCCCCTGCGGGGCTACAGTTTGTTATTGTACCATATCAGGGAAAATAAACGATATTATTCTGAGCCCTGCCCCAGAATATTCAACAGCGTCCGGATTGCGGCGGCGCGGTGCGAGATGGCGTTCTTCGTCTCCGCCGGGATATCCGCGAAGGAGGCGTCAAATCCGTCGGGCAGGAAGAGGGGATCGTAGCCAAATCCTCCCGCGCCCGACGGAGCCTCTGCGATGCGCCCGGGGCACACCCCCTCGCAGACAAACTCCTTCCCCCCCGGAACGACCAGAGCAAGGGCGGCAACAAAACGGGCGCTGCGGTCCTCCCTGTTCCCCAGTTCGGAGAGCAGCCACGCATTCCGTGCGTTGTCATCCCCCGGCACAGCCCGGGCGGAATGTACGCCGGGAGCGCCGCCCAGAGCGGTTACCTCCAGCCCGCTGTCGTCCGCAAGGCTGGGCAGTCCCGATGCCGCGGCCCAGGCGCGGGCCTTCAGGAGCGCGTTCTCCGTGTAGGTTTCGCCCGTCTCATCCACCGCGAGTTTTGACAATTCCGGCGCGAACACCAGCTCCCCCACAAAGGATGAGGGCAACAGCGCCAGAAACTCCCGATATTTTCCCCGGTTGCCCGTCGCCAGAACCAGCCGCTCAAAGAACATGGGCTGTTCCTTCCTTAGGATCTGGAGGGCATCTTCCAGGGAACAGACAGGTCCACCACGCCCCCGGCCACGGGATTTTGGGAATTGATGAGGAACCGCACCTGCGTGATGGGGGAGAAGTTGTCCTGCAGCGTGCGGACGATGCCCGTAAGCAGAAGCAGGCTCTTCCGCTGTCCCATGGAAGAGAGAGCCGAGACAAATCCGGAGGAGAAATCGAGGAAGACCATCTCCGCGTTGCGGAACACGTGCAGCAGACGGATTGAGTCCATGTCGGGGACATTGCTGAGGGAGAACACCGCGTTCAGAGCGTCTGTGATGTTGTCCTCCTTTGTGCGGGCAACGAAGTTGCGTTTTTCCTCCACCACTGTGTCCCCCTTGACGTAGTAAAGGAGAAGTCCAACCTGCTGGATGTTCTCTCCGTTTGCCGGCGAGGCCGAACGGCTCCTCTCGGCCTCCTCCATCGCCTTCAGGTCCTCCTGGTTCTTAACGAGGTTCTCCGGCTTCAGAAGAAGCTTTTGGTTGAGGCTGTCCATCAGGATGTTCGTGCCCAGATACCCCAGCACGAAACAGAGTAAAATGCCCCCCAGCCAGGAGAAGCATTTGAGGAGAAGGGGAGTCCCCCTCCTCTGCTCCTGCGGCATCCTTCTGGAACGCCGCTGCCTCCGTTCAACCAACTCCTCGTACCTGTTCGGGGAAGGACTCCGACGAAGCATGCTCATCACCCTATCCTTTTATTTCAAATAGTTTTGAATGCCCGCGCCCATAGCCTGGGCGATTCTCTGCCGGTAGCCAGGATGGGCCAGGAGCTTGGCCTCCGTGGCGTTTGTGACAAAACCGGTCTCCAACAACACGGCCGGCATCCCAGCCCCCCGCAGCACAAAGAAAGGCGCCTGGGCGACACGCCGCATGGGGAGCCCGTTCTGCCTCCCCGCCGCGAACAGCACCTCGGCCAAATCCGTGCTCTCGCTGATCTTGTTGTTCTGCTGCATATCCCCCAAAATGCGGAGCAGCATTTCCGTCCGCCGGTCCACCGTTTCAACGTTCGTCCCTTTCTCCTCAAGATACTCGCGGTTCTCAAACTTGGCCAGAGCCAGGGCATCTTTGTCCGTAGGCAGGGCCATGATGTAGATTTCGAACCCGGACGTGCGCGACGCCGAGGGCAGCGCGTTGACGTGGATGCTGACGAAGAGGTCGGCTTCCGCGTTGTTGGCGATATCCGTCCGTTCCTGGAGCTTCAGGTAAACGTCCGTCCGCCTCGTCATAAGTACGTCATAGCCCCTTGCCTTGAGATCCTGCTCCAGGAGAAGCCCAAGGGAAAGATTGACATCCTTCTCCCGGATGCCGTTGGCTGACGCTCCGGGGTCCTTGCCTCCATGCCCCGGGTCCAGCACGACAAGCTTGTGTTTCCTGCCCTTAGGCAGACGTGGGGCCGGTTTGGATGGAGCCGGAGGCTGCTTCGGCTGGACAGGGGGCGATGGAACAGACGGGGCCGGTGACAGCGCCGGTTTAGCCTTGAGAATACGTGTCCCCTGAGGGAAGTAAAAATCGAGAACGATTCTCCTGGGATTGTCCAGGGTCATCTTATCCACCTTGACGCTCCCGGAGGCAAAGGTGAGTTCCACGCCGCGGGTATCCCGCCTTGCAGCCACCTTTACGTTTTCGTAGGGTGCGGCCAACTCGCTCGGAGAGCCCGTGAACAGCATATGAATGACTCCGTCCGCCGTCATCCAGACCTGGGGGTCCGCCCCGTCGCTGGCGTCGGCCACTGCCCGTATCTTGCTGCTGGACGCACTCCAGCGGAGCCGGTGGATCTCGCCGGGATTGAGGCTGGGGTAGGTGTCAGAGGGCGTCCCGGACTGGGGCTGAAAAACCTCGCGAGGTTTTTGCGGCCGGCCTTTTGACGCCGCCGGGGTCTCTTTCGGAGCCGGAACGGGCTGAGGCGTTTGAGGCTGAACTGCCGGAGTCTTGGGTTCTGATGCCGGCCGGGCAGGCTGTACCGGTGGCAGGACGGCCGGCTGAGGGTCTTCCGCGGCCGGCTGGGCTGGGGGAGCGTCGGGTTCCGGCCCAGCGCTGCCAAAACGGAGGCGGTTCCCGGTGGTCCTGTTTCCCAGCACTTTTTGGAAGAGAGAAACGGCGCTTTGCGCGTCCATCCAGTACTGGCCGTCCTGCTCAAAGGGCGCGGAGTAGAGCGGGATGAGAGAAAGACCGCGCCAGGCTGCAGCGGCCCCTTTAATGAGGCGGACACGGGAGCTGTCCTTCGTCAGAATCAGCTCCTCATCCTCCCAGGACGCGGAGAAACCCAGCAGCTTTGCCACATCCTGAGCGGAAACCCAGAGGCCGGATGACGGCCCCTTTGCCGTGGCAACAGTCCCCAGGACCTCCGCCCCGCGGTAAAGCGACGCATTGCCCCAGGCCGGAGACAGAACGGCAAGCAACAGCAGAATACAGGCTAAATAAGGCAGAAACGAGGCAAGATGTGAGAAGGAGGAAGTTTTATGCCTTTTGCTTTCCGTCTTTTTGTCCTTCATACCCTTTCCTCATTCCTTGATGATTTTCATCGTCCGCCGCAGAAACGGGCCCATGGGAGGAGATCGTCCTCCACCACGTGCCCGGCAATCCCGGCGCCGTGCCGGCTGCCGTGGAAATCCGTTCCCGCTGTGGCGTACAGCCCCCGCCGCCCCGCCTCGTTCAGACAGAGAAACGTCTGGGCGGAGGACGAGCCGTGGAACCAGCACTCCACCCCCCACAGGCCTGACTCCTTCAGGAAGTCCAAAACGGCTGGAAAGCTGTCGGGTTCCGAGAGGGATTTCAGAGGGTGGGCCCAAACGGGCAGTCCCCCCGTTTCACGAATCAGGCGAATGACGTCCCCCGCCTGGGGTAGGTCCCGCGGCACGAACGCCGCCGCGCCGGTCTTCAGGTAGCGCATAAACGCCTCATGCAGCGTAGGAACGTACCCCTTGTCCTGAAGGACCCGGGCGATGTGGGGTCTCCCCACCACCTTCCCTCCTGCCCGCGCCTCAGCCTCCTTCAGCGTGACGGAAATCCCGAGGGCGGACAGTTTCTCGCAAATCGCTGCGTTCCGGAGCGTGCGCGAGGCCTGATAGCGGGCCAGCGCCTCCCTGAGGGCCGGGGTTTCAGGATCAAAACGGTACCCCAGGATGTGCAGCTCGTCCTCATGATAACGCGAGGAGAATTCACATCCTGAAACGCCCCGTATGCCCCGGCTGTGGCAGGCCGCGAGGAAAACCGGCACTCCCTCTATAGTGTCATGGTCCGTCAGAGACGCGACAGACACCTTGTGGAGGGACAATAAACGCACCAGTTCCAAAGGAGAACAATCCCCGTCGGAACAGGTGCTGTGCATGTGCAGATTGATGCGAATCAAAATCTACTCGTTCTCCTCCTGGAGAATCTGATCCAGGTCGAAGAGGCTGGAGATGTCCAGAAGCAGAATCAGCCTGTCGTCCGCAGGCTTGGCCACCCAGAGGACATAACGCCTGTCCATCGCTGAGGAGAGCTTCGTGGCCGGCTCAAGCTGCGTGTCGTAGATTGTGCGCACCTCGCGGACTTCGTTCACGATAATGCCAAACATGACGTCATTCACGGAGAGGACGATGATACGGGCCTCCTCCGTCAGAGGCGTCGTGGGCATGCTTATCTTGAGCTGCATATCGAAGACAGGGACGATTGTCCCTCTCAGATTCATGACCCCGCGGATGTATGACGGCGCGTTGGGGACCCTCGTGATGAACGACGGCACCCTCACAATCTCGCGGACGATATTCACATCCACGCCGAAGTTTTCCCTTCCCAGCGTGAATACGAGGTTGATATGCTCCTCCCCCAGAGATTCGACGTCAATATCCTTAAGGTCCTGTTGGGGATTGTTGACAACCTCCACGTTTTCAGTTTTAACCTGCTCAGCCAAAACCCTTTCGCCTCCCTATTAATGCTCACGGCACAAGCCTGAACACATTGAATCGCTCACGGCGCAAAACGGCACTTAAGGGAACCGTGCACTTCAGTTCTTCCGCACCTGTGGGCCGGGACTTCTCATTTTTCCTGTCCCCTATTATAACGCATATTCAGTGATTGAGGAGGGGCTCACAGCCAGACCTGCTTACCGCCGTCCCGGCAGGACCTCCCCCATCCAGTAATACCCCCACGCAGTGGCCTGCTGCGCCAGAACGGGCATGTCCTCCTCGTACCAGACGAACTGGTTGCGCTTCACCAGCCGCGTGAGGTTATAAAGCTCCCTTCTCAGTGCGCTCAGCGGCATCTCGGACTCCCTGGGCGCTATTTGATACCAGCTTTGCCCCGTCCAGACGTAAATCATCTTAGGGGAGTTTCCCTTCCACGCGACGGGCACAGCGGGGGAGTGCAGCACGCCGATGCGGTCCACGCTGCCCTTCCAGCCCCCGATAGCCATGAAGCGGGTGTTGTAGGTCCAGTCGGGTATCCACGTCGAGGTCGTCTGTCCCTGAGCAAGGGTTGAAGCGGGTGGGGCCGGCTGTCTGACCGCCATGGACTCTGTGTTGGGCAGACTGCGGTAAGCCGAAATCTGGGCTGGCTGCATCCACGGGACGATCCCCGCCATGGAGGGGACGACGGACCCCACGATGTAGTTCGTCGGCGTCAGGACAGGACCATTGGACGTCCCATAGACCCAAACGCCATCGCCGTTCTTCCGGACGGGATAGCCGTCGAACGTCACATACCAGTCTTTGGGCATATTGTAGGGATGGAAGACGTAAAAGGTCATTCCCGCGTAGGTCGGCTGTGAAACCAGCAGGGGCTCTGTTACATAGACCTTCGCCCCGGCTCCGGCGAGGGGCCACAGGGCGAGAACTGCCAGGGTCAGGGCATATAAGCGGCGCGAAAAATGAGACATAATACTTCCCCCTCCTTAATAGGCGGGCCAGGACGGGCGCAGCAGGGCAATCCGGCCCATCCAGCCATACCCCCACTTTGCCGCGTATTGAATCAGGACGGCTGTGTCCTCAGGACGCCAGTCTGTGCCGCTCTGGTTCACCTGGACGGTCAGTTCGTAGAGCCGGGATCTCAGCACGCTGAGAGGTTGGGTCTCATCCTCCCTCAGCGTGATTTGATACCAGCGGCGCCCCGTCCAGACGTAGATTGCCCTGGGGTGATCCCCGCGCCACGCCACGGGGGCGGCCGGCTTGCTCAGGACCCCTATGCGGTCCACGCTCTTATCCCATTTCTCAATGGCGAGGAAGGCGGGATTTCGTGTCCACAGTTGATGTCCGGCAGAGTAATACCCTCCTGAACCTCCCGGGGCCGAATAGGGGATAAAGCCGGGCGCGGAGGTTTCCTGCGCGTGGGGAAAGGCGCTGAACTTCTCCGTCACGGGCATCAGCCCCGCGAGGGAGGGGACGACGGACCCCACGATGTACTCCGTTGCAATGCAGCTGGCGCCGTTTTTTGAGCCGTAGCGCCATACCCCGCCGCTGTCCCTGTAGACAAGGTACCCGTCGTAAGTCGCGTACCATCCCGCGGGTACGCCGGAGGGGCGGTAGACATAGAACTGCATCCCGCTGTAGAACGGCTGCGAGACCAGAAGGGGTTCTCCTCCCAAACTCTCTCCGGCGAGGGCCAATAGACCGCCCGTGATAAACAGGGCGAGGCAAAGCCTCCTACGCATTGCCCTTATCCTCCTTCGGAGAGGCGTCCTGCTGCGCGGGGGCGTCCTTTTTCACGGGCTCCCCCTGCCCGACGGGCGGCAGAGGCACGGAATCCACCTTATCCTGCGGGACCTGCCCCACGGGGGGCAGATACTCCGCGCTTCGGACAGGCGGCGTCCTGGGCTGGGCCGGCGGCAGCGTCTCTTCCTTTGGGGCGCTGGGAGCCATTGGCTTTTGGGTATCCGCCGGCTGCTTAGGCTCTGGCGCGGGCTGTTTGGCTGCCGCAGACTTTTTGGGGGCAGCCTTGCGCGGGGCCTTTTTCACCGTCTTCTTCTTTGTTTTTGTGACGGCCGGAGTCACAGCCGCTTTCTTCTGCGGCGCCGGGGAGGGACGGGTTACAGCGGTCTGCGGCGGCTGCGGCGGCTGATACACGGGACCCGCATTCACCGGGGCGGTCACTGACGGCACGCCTCCCTGGGGGAGGGAAGGGGGAATATAAACGGGAGTTCCCTCGTCCCTGCCGGTGGCGACGCTCCCCATCGTTGGGGGAACGTAAACGGCGGGATGCCACGCGTCGCCGTCCTGAGGCAGAGCCCCGGGCTCCGGCGGAACATAGGCGGGGACCTTGGGCAGCTCAGGGTCGAGCGCCGGACGGGAGGGACGCGGCCGCGCCTGGGGAGAGTTCGGGGGGACGATGGTCACGCCCTGTCCGGATGATCCCATAACGGAGTCCGTGGGCACGGGATACACCCGCGCGGGCCGCCTGGGATCCCACAGGGGGGTCTTGTCCCCGCCGTTGGGATAGGCAACCACACGGGACAGCGGCTCAAAGGTGGGATCACACTCCACGGCCTTTGAGTAGAAGTACTGCGCCTCGTAAAAATGCCCCGTTTTTTCATGGCACATCCCATACCAATACCATGCGGCGGCGCTGCGCCGGTTCTGCTGAATCGCCTTTTGCAGCCAGGGCCGGGCCGCCGTGTAGCGCTCCTGCTTCATAAGAGCCACTCCCTGGTCCAGCGCGCTGACGGGCGCGGGCTGGGGAACGGCTTTCACCTTTTTCTTCGACGCGGGCTTTGCAGGGGCTCTTTTCCTGACGGACCTTGGGGCCTTTACCCTGCGCACTGATTTTTTGATGGGCGGTGGCTCCGGGGTATCCGCCGTCGTGTTCCCGTTTGCCAGGGCCTCACCAGCGAAAAGGACCGCGGTCAGCGCCAGCGCCGCCCAGAACGGACTTTTTTTCGCAAACATCAGAGAATCCCCTTCTTTCTCGACCGCGAGACGGCGGTCTTCTTTATTACCATATCCTTCAGGCTTATGGGTTCCTTTTTGTTGTCTTTGATGACGCGGACAACCGCGTTCTTTTCGTAAACCCGGATAACCTTCACCTGCCCGATGACCTCCGGCAGGACGACCACCGGGTTATCCGGCACAACGGTTACATAAGTGTCGCTGCGCACGACGTCCAGCACGTCGCCCACCCGAACCGCGTCCCCTCCGGGGGTTGCCTGGCTGCCCAGGGAGATGATGTACTCCCGGCGGCGGCGTGTGGACTTGGCCGTGGGGGCCAGAATTTGCCCAACCGTGGTGAATTCCGGCGAAAAGTTATCCTGTGCCATGAGAGCAGAATTGGGATCGTTGCTGTGTATGACGTTCGTCACCTGGGCCATCGACTGATTGTAAACTTCCTCGATAGCGTTCTTGAACGCCTGCCAGTGCGATGTGCTGCGGAACTGGTCCCACGTGGGGCGGCTCATCTTCTGTCCCTTGTAGCTCGACTGGGTCAGGCCGAAGAGGTCCAGGCCGTTCTCAAAGGGGATGGGCAGGCCAACGACAGCCATATCCAGCCAGAAGATATCCTCGTCGGAGTCCAGAGTGAAACGCTTGTCCCGGCCCTCCGTTGTGCGCGTCGCGATCTGCTTCACGCTGGCCGTGTCGAAGACCCTCAGGCGCAGACGTACCCGTCCTGTCTCCATCGTTCCCAACACATGCTTCTCCTTGAGGATGGCGTCGTAGAGCTCCATCTGCACGGCCATATCATCCCCCCGCCGCCCGCCGGACAGCCAGCGGTTCATCCCCGCCTCGTCCAGCACACGCACCTCAATGAGGGGCGAATGTTTGAAGAGGGATTCCAGATAGTCCGACATCTTCTGCTCCAGCACGTTATAGGGGTAATACTTGCTCTCCCAGACCTCCATCCCCGTTGAGTTCAGCGTGGGGAAGATCACCACGGAGAGCCGGCGCGGCTCGTCCCAGACCGGGACGTTGTCCACATACCCTTCCTGGCTTCTGGCGGCAGGCGCTGCCTTTTTTACCGTTCTCCCTGCGGGCTTTGCGGCCGGCTTCCTGGGGGAGGCGGGGAGCTTCCGGAATGACTCTTCTCTGGGCTCAGTCCCGGCGTAGCCGTCTGCCCACGCGGAGGGTATCCCGCCAAAGCGTGCCAGCGCCGGGAAGGACACGAGAAACAGCAAAAGCAAAACAGATTTAAATTTTTTAAAGAGAACACCGTGCATCGCACGTCACTCCCAGTCTTAAAATGCGGTGGTGAGGAACACCGTACTTTATAGTATAATACAAGCGCTCCTGAAAGGGGACAATTTTTTGAGGGGGAATTTTTATGGAAAGGTTGAGCGTCTACAAGTGTGCCAAGTGCGGCAATATCGTCGAAGTGATGCATGTGGGCGGCGGAGAGCTTGCCTGCTGCGGTGAGCCCATGCAGCTCCTGAGGGAAAATACGACGGATGCGGCGCAGGAGAAGCATGTCCCCGTACGCGAGGGTATCACGGTCAAGGTCGGCAGTGCCGTGCATCCCATGGCGGACGATCATTATATCGAGTGGATCGAGGTCATCAACGGCGAGCGGGTCTGCCGCCGCTTCATGAAGCCCGGCGAGGCGCCGCAGGCGGACTTCGACAGCGCGGAGGCGGGTGCCACGGCGCGTGAGTTCTGCAACAAGCACGGGCTCTGGAAGGCGAAGATTTAAATCGTACTGCCTGCCGGACCTGTTTTCTTGCAGGGGGGGATGGTCCGTGCCATCCCCTCTTGTTTGAAATTTTAAGAACCTGGAGAGGGACATGACTTTTTTGACACCTGACTTTAAACACGAGGACCTGTTGAGGATGGCGCCGGAGGACCTGCCAGCCCTTGCCGCAGAGATGCGGGAGCGCATCATTGGGACTGTCAGCGAGAACGGCGGACACCTGGGCTCTTCCCTGGGCGTCGTGGAGCTGACCATTGCCATGCTCCGCCGTTTTGACCCCCTTCAGGACCGCATTATCCTTGACGTTGGGCACCAGTCCTATCCCTATAAACTTCTCACGGGACGCGCGGGCCGGTTCCACACCCTCCGGCTGAAGGACGGGCTCTCCGGTTTCCCCCGGCGGAGCGAGAGCCCCTGTGACCACTTCAACACGGGGCACAGCAGCACCTCCATTTCCGCGGCCCTGGGCTACGCCAAGGCGCGGGATCTTCTGGGGGAAAAGCGCCACGTTGTGGCTCTCATCGGGGACGCTGCCCTCATCAACGGGCTGGCCCTGGAGGCCCTGAACTACGTCGAGGAGACAAATACGAAGCTCATCATCATCCTGAACGACAACAAGCATTCCATCAGCAACCGTGTGGGGGGCTTCTCAACGATGCTGGCGCACCTGTCGGCCAACACGTCCTACAACCGGATCAAGGCGGCCATCAAGGAGTGCTGCAGGCTCCTCCCCGCGGGAGACGCGCTTCAGCGGAGCCTGGAGGGCATCCGCGACCAGATCAAGAGCCTCGTGAAGCCGGAGAATATGTTTGACGACCTGGGCATCAACTACTGGGGCCCCTTTGACGGGCACGATATCCACGCCTGCGAGATGATCTTTGAGCTGGCGAAGAACTATGACCGCCCCGTCCTGCTGCACTTCAACACCGTCAAGGGGAAAGGAATGCCTGAGGCCGAAGCCGACCCGACGAAATACCATCAGGTATCCCCGCGTCCTCATGCCGGGAAAGAGGCGGCGTCTCCCGTTGTCCCCCGGCGGACCTGGAGCGAGGCGGCGGCCTCCGTAATGGAGGATCTGGCCGCAAAGGATCCGCGTATTGTCTGCTTCACAGCAGCGATGGCGACGGGAGTGAAACTGGATCACTTCCGCTTCCCGGACCGGGTCTTTGACGTGGGCATCGCGGAGAGCCACATGCTCACCATGGCCGCAGGCCTTGCCGCCGGCGGGACGCGCCCCTGGGTTTTTATTTATTCGACGTTTCTTCAGCGGGCGATGGATCAGCTTGTCCACGACATTTGTCTGCAAAACCTGCCCGTCGTCCTGATGGTGGACCGCGCGGGCCTCGTGGGGGCCGACGGAGAAACGCACCAGGGGCTCCTCGATGTCCCCTGGGCGCGGGCTGTTCCCAACCTGGAGGTTTATTCCCCGGCCGATGAGCCTTCTCTGCGTCAGATGATGGTCTATGCCGCGGGGCGAAACGGCCCGACGCTGATACGTTATCCCCGGGGTTCCCTGCAGGCTCCCGTCTCCGGCCCCAACGGGCAGGAGGCGGCGTCTTTGCCGCCGGAGGCCGGCGGCAGTCCCCTGCAGAGCATGGTCACGCTCCGGGAGGGGAGAAAATGGGCGCTTTTGGGTCATGGGGCCATGCTCCCCCTGCTGCTCGCGGCGCGGGAGACGGCCCAGGCTGAGGGGCTGCCCGCTCCGGCTGTGGTCGACATCCGGCGGTTAAAGCCCCTGGACACTGACGCGCTGGACGCCCTTTTGCGCCGCTTCCCCTTCGTGGGGGTGGCGGAGGAGAATTACCTCGCCGGGGGTATAGGCGAGGCTGTTGCCGTGCGCATCGCGGAGAGCGGCTGCCGGACCCTGCTCCGGCGTTTTGGCGTTCCTGACGCCGCCGTCCCGCACGCCACCACGGAAGAGCAGCGGGAGCTCTACGGCATGACCGCCGGAAATATTATTGACACATTCAGACCGCTGCTGGGCAAGGCGGAAAATAACGGGGCTGCTGATTTATCCGCTATTGCTTGAGAAAATCCTGACTAACGGCATGAAAAAGGCTTCAGGAGAAAATCTCCTGAAGCCTTGATTTTACATGGTGGGCGATAGAAGAATCGAACTTCTGACCTCTTCCGTGTCAAGGTTTTTTAGTGCGTTTTTGCGGGTTTTTGATTTATAAGGATTTTTTGACATAAACTCTCTAAAATCAACAACTTATCTGTAAAATTTAGCTTTATATTTTTACCTCCTTTTACTTGTGTTATACTCAATTTGATGTAAGGGTGATGTAACGGAGTAAGGGGAGATACCATGGCAAAAGTAAAACTCACTCAGTCTTTCTTGCTTTCTGTTGAGCCGGAAGAGGGGAAGAGCCCCTGGTATTCTGACGCTGTGACGCGAGGGCTTCGGCTATACGTGGGGGCGAAGGGGAAGAAAACATGGTATGTCTACTACCGGCGGAAAGATGGGAAGACGGCGCATGAGAAGATTGGCGATGCCGCTCTGATCTCTCTGGCGGAGGCGCGGACAGCAGCGATGGAATTTCTGAGCGCACTTGCCAGGGGGGAGACCCCGTATCTGCATGAGACCCCGGCGGGGAAGATGACGCTGGGGAAGTTCGTCCGGGATATCTATTCCCCATGGGTTCTGGAGAACCGGCGCAGCGGCAGGGAGACGATCGCCATGCTGAAGTCTTCCTTTATTAAGCTGTGGGATATGAATATGGAGGACATCGATCTGCGTGTGGTGGAATCGTGGCGGAGCTCGGAACGCAGCGCCGGGCTGAAGGTGTCGAGCATCAACCGGAAGCTCACGGCGCTGAAGTCTGTCCTAAACTGGGCCTTTAAGCGGGAGTTCATTGCCGCTTATCCTCTGTCCCGGCTGGAGACGCTGCGCGAGGAGGACGATCACCGCGTCCGCTATCTCTCAGACGATGAGAGGAAGCGGCTTTTCAAGGCACTGGACAAGCGAGAAGAGGATCTGCGGGCTGCCCGGAAACGCTACAACAAATGGCTGAAGGAAAGAGGCCTGCCCTTTATGCCCGCCATAAAAAAAGACGAGTTCGCCGATCACCTCAAGCCCCTGGTGCTGCTGTCGCTCAACACCGGGATTCGGCGGGGCTCTCTTCTTGCTCTGCGCTGGTCGGACATAAAGGACGGGGTTCTGACCGTGCGGGCAGCGTCCTCCAAGAGCGGGAAAACCATTCATATCCCGCTCAACAAGACGGCGCGGAAGGTCCTGGCAACATGGCAGAAGCAGACACGCGGGGACGGAGAAACGCTTGTCTTTCCCTCACCAAAGGGCGGCGGCAGGATGGACAACTGCAGCAGCGCCTGGATAAAACTTCTGAAGGATGCAGGGATTGAGAACTTCCGCTGGCACGACATGCGGCATGACTTCGCCTCGCGGCTGGTGATGGCCGGCGTGGACCTCAACACCGTGAGGGAGCTGCTGGGACACGCGGACATGAAGATGACGCTGCGTTATGCCCACCTGGCCCCCCAGGCGACGCAGCGGGCTGTCGAGGCGCTGGACTGAGGAGCGGCCGTCTTTTTAGATAATATATAGGCAACAAACCTTTTTTATGATAGAATATTTCGTTACCTGATAGGTAATACTTTTGGCGGAGATGCCGAAAATGAAGATTGTTTACAAGAATAAGTCTGTCCAACGGCAATTTGATTCAATCTATCAGGGAAAATGGCGATATCCGAAACAAGTAAAGGATCGTTTACTTGCGATGGAAAATTATATTCGTCAGGCAGCGTCGTTGAATGATATTGTAAGATACCCACCTTTCCATTTTCACCCCCTTCGTGGGGGGCGGAAAGGAGAATGGAGTTTGTATGTGGGGCAAACAGGATATAGAGTG
>JAIKZX010000113.1 GCA_024681935.1 Fretibacterium sp. | reverse complement strand
AGCTCTCGAGGACCTCTTCTTCCTCACCTGCATGGGGCTTGCCCTTGTCGGTCTTCTGCTCGCCGTTCGTTATTTTTTCTTCTAAATAAATTTTATTTGATAAACATTTTAATGCAACAGCCTCCGGATCATCCGGGGGCTTTTTTATTGCAGGAGCTCACCGTATATCTTCCTCATTTGACTCCCGACGGCCATGAGGTCAAACTTCCTCAAGCGCTCATAATTCTCCGCGGCCACGCGGCTCATAGCCTGATGGAGTGCATCACGGCCACCGCTCAGGCACTCCTGGAGCATACGGGCCAACCCCTTCACGTCTCCGCTCCTGAACAGATATTTCTCATCCTGAACGAGGTCCGTATTTCCGCGGATGGCGGAACACATCACCGGCGTCTCACAGGCAATCGCCTCCATCATTGCCACCGACAACCCCTCCTGCCGGGATGGGAATACGAAGAGGTCAGCCGCCTGACACAACTCTGCAATATCTGTACGAAAGCCTGGAAGTTTCACCTGGCCGTCAAGCCCCTCCTGACGAACCAGCGCGGAAAGCATTTCATGCAGGGGTCCTGTCCCGCAGATGAGGTATTGAAAGCCCTGTCTCCCCGTCCGGGCCAAAGCCCGAACCACGGTCTCGTGGTCCTTACGGGGGATGAGTTCGCCTACGGAGAGAATAAGGATTTCGTCCTCCCGCACGCCCAGTTCCTCTCTCTTTGCCCTAACGTCAATCTGTCCCCTGTGATATTTTTTCAGGTCGATCCCTATGCCGGGTACGTAATATACTCTTTTGGCCCGGAGACTCCGGCAGGCCCGCTGGTAGTCTTCCCCATTGATGGTGATAAGAGTGTCTGTGATATGAGCCAGAGCCTTTTCGATGGGATAGAACGCCAGCCAGTTTCCCAGAGGGGCGCCCGTGTAGAAGTGGAAGCCGTGAGCCGTGTAGAGCGTCTTTATCTCCCCGAGCTGCCAGGCCATGAGCCGTCCAATAACCCCTCCGATAGGGCTGTGGCAGTGGACAAAAGCATAGCCCCCCCCGGAGTGATGATTTTTTCCAAGCGGGGCTCTCTCTCCCAGCAGAACCGACTTCATCTGCCGGCAGGCCTTCACATGTCCCATCAGGTTCTGGGTGTGTCGGTCAAAGTCAACCTGATAGCAATTCACCTTCAACTCTTCCAGCAACATCAGAAGTTGACTTACCTTCTCCTGCGGACATGTGCTTCCTTTCTCGAAATTGCAGGCAACGTCGACCTCGAGGCCCATGTCCTGAAGCAAACGGATATTGGGAATATTGAACTGGTCGATCATGGATGCGACCGAGGCGACGAGCAGTGCTCGTTTCATACCTAATGCCCTTCTATATCCTGAATGGATTGTCCAAGGGATATCTTCTGATAATCCAACCCCTCATATCGGCTCAACTTCTGGTCATAGACACTGTTTCCAAAGGCCTTACGGGCGAGGCTGGAAATTTTTCCCGGAATGTAAAACGCCAGGGCCACGGCCGGGTTGAGCAGACGGGTCATGAACATCCGGTGTTCCGACAACTGCGTGATAGTCCGTACCATATCCGATGTACAGGTATACTCCGCATTCTGGGGGAAAAAGATGCCTCCTTTGCCCGTGAGTATCAGGAGACACAGGAACTCCGTAAGGTTTTTGATGTAGAGCATAGACCGCCTGTTGTTGTAATTTGGGAACACAGGCAGCCGTTTCGCCAGTTTGACCAGCAGAGGGAAGTTGCCCCGGCTGCCCCTGCCGTAAATCATCGGGGGCCGAAGCACAGCCACCTTAAACGTATCCGTCTGAAGGGCCCTGACGGCCTTGTCTGCCTGCCACTTGCTGTCTCCGTAAAAGTTGGCTGGACAGGGAAGGGTTTCTGCCGTAATCCAGCCCCCCCTGGCCTGGGAATCACCGTAAACGATCATTGAGCTCATGAAAACAAACTGACTTACGCCCTCGTTTTTTGCCTTTTGGGCAGTCTCAGCCGCAAGGTCTCTGTTTACAGCGTAGTACAGGGCTTTTTTTTCCTCTGAGACAGAACCTGTGTCGGCGTGGGCGATGCCCGCCACATGGAGGACTGCATCGTAAGGGCTGAAGTCCCATTCACGCCAGGAGTCCCCGTGCATATCAAGGGTGTCGATATCGAAGTTATCTGCGAAATGTTCCTTGGCCCACGTCTCAAAAGCCGTTCCGATATAGGAGTGCGCACCGGTGATGAGGACCTTTTTGCGCGCCGTGCTATCCACGGTGAACGTCCTTTTAAAAGCATAATCATCAAACCCCGCCTCTTGCTCCCCGAAGGGGACAGGACCGCTATCCCCGCTGAGAGAGCGGTTACGGCCCTCCACCACGCCGCTGGCGCGAAACACCTTCAGGAACGTCCCAAAGAAGCAGCGGAGATCCATCCAAATGGCGGAGAGCGCTCCCTTCCTCATGGCGGCGGCATAATCACCGTCCAATTTTGCTTTAACGGGTGTTTCCAGTTCATCCCGGCCGTTAATCTGTGCCCAGCCTGTCAGGCCAGGAATCACGTCATTGGCGCCATACTTGTCTCGCTCGGCAATGAGATCTTCCTGGTTCCAGAGAGCAGGGCGGGGCCCCGAGACGCTCATATCGCCCACGAAAATGTTCCATATCTGCGGCAGTTCGTCCAGGCTGTATTTTCTGAGCACATGCCCCACCCGTGTGATGTATTGCTCCGGGTTATCCAGAAGTTGGGTGGGGATGTCGCGGGGAGTGTTCAGCTTCATGGAGCGGAATTTTCGCAATTTAAAGAGAACTTTATTCCGCCCCACGCGCTGCTGGGTGAATAAAACGGGGCCTGGGTCGTCAACGAAAATGGCCAAGGAGATGAGAAGATAAAGGGGGGAAAGGACAATCATCCCTCCCAGGGAGAGCAGGATATCCACCCCCCTCTTGAGACAGGACGCATAAATATTAGTCGGGACCGTCGTATCAGCGTCCCTGCCCTTGATATGTTCCTCCATCCTCACCTATCCTCCACGACGCTGAACTATTCAGAATGACGCTTTAAGCACCATCAATCCGCATAGAACACGTTACAGTCCCAAAACTTATTTATTAATTATATATCTTTTGGAACGGAAGCGCAAAAAA
>JAIKZX010000171.1 GCA_024681935.1 Fretibacterium sp. | reverse complement strand
ATGAGTCGGGACCGCTTTCTGAAGCTTTGCATGACGGGCACGGCCTCCGAAATGCGAAAGGCCATTAAAACGGGAGTCAAGATAAACGAAAAGAGGCTGAACGGGCTTCCTGCGCTGACGGTGGCCGTTCTGCGGAATGAGGACCCCGGCGTGGTCGCAGCAATGATCGAGGGCGGAGCGGACACCGAGGCCCGGATAGGGAAAGCGCGGGACGGAAGCTCCCCCATGGAGGGCTGGACGGCACTGATGGCCGCCGCCGGGAGCAATGTGAGGCCTGAGATCGTCAAGGCGCTGCTGAACGGCGGCGCAGACGTGAACGCGACGGACAGGGAGGGCAACACGGCCCTGATGTTTGCAGCGATGAACAACGCCAGCATTGACATGATAAAGGCGTTGTTGGACGGAGGCGCGGACGTGAACGCCCGGAACAGCGAGGGCGGAACGGCGCTGATGTTTGCTGCGATGAAGGGCCGGACGGCGGAGACGGTGAAACTGCTCCTCGCGCGGGGGGCGGAGGCCGGGGTGTGTACGGACAACGGCTGGACGGCGCTGAGGCTGGCACAGGAGCTGAACCCGATCCCCGGCATTGTGGAGATGCTGGCAGGCAGCGGGCCCAATTGGACGGAATTGACCAAAAAGTTCCTGGCCTCACTGGACGTTGCCCCTTCCTCCCACGAATCCTACCAGAAAAAGCTGAAATACTTCTTCGCGCGGATGGAGGAGCAGGAAATCAAATGGCCAGAGCGTGAACACCTCCTCGCGTGGCGGGAGGAGCTTATCGCCAGCGACAGAAAACCCATAACTGTTTTGAACTACCTCACTGTCGTGCGCAAATTCTTCCGCTGGGCGCATGGACAGGGGCTGTGCGCGGACGTCGCGGACGGCCTGGATATCCCTTACGCGCAGCCCGTTTTTTGCGACGACACACTGACGCGGGGCCAGTTGCAGGATATGCTGAACCGGATCGACCGCGGGGACGTGGAGGGATTGAGGGACTACGCGCTCCTGTCCCTGATCGTATCCTGTGGCCTGAGCTATGCTGAGGCGGCGGGGCTGAAGATCAGGGATCTTGAGACGGCTGCGGGAGGCACTGTGCTGAAGCTGTGCGGCGCAAACGGCGCCGCGGAAAAAGTGAGCGTCCCGGCCAATGTCATGAAATCGCTTGAGGAATATTGGAACGTCAGAGGGGCAAAGGAGCTGGACATGCCCGTTTTCACCGGCTTGGGGACACATAAGAACCAACCCATGTCCGCCCGGATGATTGGCGTGGCCGCAAAAAACGCTGCGCTGAAAGCGGAGGAAACGAGCTTTAGTCCCACCTCGCTGAGGCACACGGCAGTGAGGCTGGCCTCTCAGGGCGGGCACCGCCTTGAGGATGTGAAGCGCTTTGCCCGGCACCGCTATATTGGGACCACGTTCCGTTACAGGGACAAGGAAAAGAAACGGGAACCCACCTGCGAGAGCACCATCGCTTCGACTATTTTTTAACAGGAGGAGACACCATGGAGACAGAGGGCACAGGGAAGGCGCTTTGCTTTGATGGCCGGCTGCTGAAGGCCTTTGCCGCGTCCCTTGAGCGAAGTCCCCATTCTGTCGCCTCGTACAGAAAAAGTCTGGCTTATTTTTTCGCTTATCTCTCGGAGAAAGGGATAAACCGGCCGGAGAGCGTGGATATCGCCGCTTATCGGGAGGTGTTGTCCGCGTCGGAGAAAAAGCCCGGCACGGTGCACAGTTACCTTGCGGCCGTAAAGGCGTTCTTTCGCTGGACAGAAGCAAAAGGACTTTACCAGAATATTGCGGAGAAGATCGTCCACCCCAAAGTTGACCACGCTCCGCATCGAAAAACATTGACCGGGGCACAGATGAAGAAGGTCCTGGATGGCATTGACCGGGGAGATATCCGCGGAAAGCGAGACTACGCTCTGCTGGCCTTGATGGTGACGGGCGGGCTGGACAGGCTGGAGGTGGTTCAGGCGCAGGTGGGCGACCTCAGGATGTCGCAGATTGGCCCGGGGCTCCACATTCGTGGGGGCAGAGGGGGAAGCGTGAAGGTCCCGCCGCACACGTGGAGGGCTCTGCTGGACTACCTGGAGGCCCGGGAACCGCTGGAGGAGGACGCGCCCCTGTTCGTGAGTGTCAGCAACCGGACGCAGGGACAAAAAAAACCTCTGACGGTGGGTTCCATCAGCCGGATAGTAAAAGGGGCCTTGCGGGATGCGGGATTTGACGACGCGATGTTGAGCGCTCAGTCGCTGCGTTTCACGGCGCTGAAGCTGGCTCTTCAGGGTGGGGAAAGCCTTGAGGATGTGCAGAAGTTTGCTCGTCACAAGACGATTCGAACAACATTTTTGTATGAGCAGAAGCCCTCTCCGCCGGTGGACGGCAAGGAATGAAACGTCGCCCTAACCAAACGGCCATCACTTTTTCTTTCCCTCGGCCCGGTGGCCACTGTTCAGCTCAAAATCTTTCCGCATCACCTCATTATAAACGCTGATCACCTTAAAAAAGGTCTCGATTTCCTCCGCGGTGCATTTTTCCTGGAGGTGGGAAACGGTCTTGGC
>JAIKZX010000170.1 GCA_024681935.1 Fretibacterium sp. | reverse complement strand
CGGCGTGGAGCCGGGCAAGGTCTATGTGACCCAGCGGCTGAACCGTCTGCTGGCCGACGCGGAGGAACGGGCCAAACGGCTGAAGGACGAGTATGTCTCCGTCGAGCACCTGTTTCTGGCGATGCTGGAGGAGGGCGGCACAAACCTGGAACATATCCTCAGCCGCCTGAACATCACCGAGGACAGATTCCTCAAGACGCTGACGGAGGTGCGGGGCTCCCAGCGTGTGCAAAGCGCTGACCCTGAGGCCACCTATGAGGCGTTGGCGAAGTACGGCCGCGACCTGGTGGCCGCGGCGCGGGAGGGCAAGCTGGACCCCGTAATTGGCCGGGACGAGGAGGTGCGGCGCGTCATCCGCATCCTGAGCCGCAAGACGAAGAACAACCCCGTTTTGATTGGTGATCCCGGCGTGGGCAAGACGGCCATCGTGGAGGGGCTGGCCCAGCGCATCGTGCGGGGCGACGTGCCGGAAGGTCTGAAGGACCGGACGGTGTTCGCGCTGGACATGGGCTCCCTGGTGGCGGGGGCGAAGTTCCGCGGGGAGTTTGAGGAGCGGCTGAAGGCCGTGCTCAACGAGGTGAAGCAGAGCGACGGCCGCATCATCCTGTTCATCGACGAGCTGCACACCATCGTTGGGGCCGGCGCGGCGGAGGGCGCGGTGGATGCGGGCAATATGCTGAAGCCCATGCTGGCCCGTGGCGAATTGCACTGCATCGGCGCGACCACCGTGGACGAGTACCGCAAATATATTGAAAAGGACGCGGCCCTGGCCCGGCGGTTCCAGCCCGTGGACGTGGAGCAGCCGGACGTGGAGGACACCATCTCTATCCTGCGGGGCATCCGGGAGAAGCTGCAGGTCCATCATGGCGTCCGCATCCGGGACAATGCGCTGGTGGCGGCGGCGGTGCTGTCTAACCGCTACATCACGAACCGCTTTTTGCCGGACAAGGCCATCGACCTGGTGGACGAGGCCTGCGCCATGATCCGCACGGAGATCGACTCCCTGCCCTCGGAGCTGGACGCGGCCTCCCGGCGGGTGATGCAGCTTGAGATCGAGGAGACGGCGCTGAAGCGGGAGCAGGACTCCGCCTCTCAGGAGCGGCTGAAGGTCCTTCAGAAGGAACTTCAGGAGGCCCGGAACGAGGCGGATGCCCTCCGCGCCCAGTATGAAACGGAGAAGAAGTCCATCACCGGCATCCGGGAGATCCGCAGCCAGATCGACGCCGTGCGGGCCGAGATAGAAAAGGCGGAGCGGGAGTATGACCTGAACAAGGTAGCCGAGCTGCGCTACGGCAAGCTGCAGAAGTTGGAGGAGGAACTGAAGCAGAAGGAGTCGGCCAAAGAGGGAACAACGGGCCCGGCGGCGGGGACCCTGCTGCGGGAGGAGGTCACGGAGGACGAGATCGCGGACATCGTGAGCCGCTGGACGGGGATTCCTGTGACGCGGCTGCTGGAAGGCGAGCGGGAAAAGTTACTAAAGCTTGACCAAGTTTTACATCAGCGGGTGGTGGGACAGGACGAGGCGGTCCAGTTGGTGGCGGATGCTGTGCTTCGTGCCCGGAGCGGCATTCGGGACCCGCGGCGTCCCATCGGTTCCTTCATCTTCCTGGGGCCCACAGGCGTGGGCAAGACGGAGCTGGCCAAGACCCTGGCGGAGGCCCTCTTCGACAGCGAGGAGAACATGGTCCGCATCGATATGTCGGAGTACATGGAGAAGCACTCCGTCTCCCGTCTGGTGGGAGCGCCCCCTGGCTACGTGGGCTACGACGAGGGCGGACAGCTCACGGAGGCAGTGCGGCGGCGGCCATATTCCGTCATCCTGTTCGATGAGATTGAGAAGGCCCACCCGGACGTGTTCAACATCCTGCTGCAGATGCTGGACGACGGCCGCGTGACGGATAGCCACGGCCGCGTGGTGGACTTCAAGAACACCGTCGTCATCATGACCAGCAACATCGGGTCCGACGCGCTGCTGAACGGCATCTCCGGGGACGGGACCATCTCGGAGAACGCCCGGAATGAGGTCATGGGAGCGCTGCGGGCTTCCTTCCGGCCGGAGTTCCTGAACCGCGTGGACGACATCGTGTTCTTCAAGCCGTTGACGAAGGACGAGGTGAAGCAGATCGTGCGGCTGTTGCTGGGGCACCTGTCCCAGCGGCTGGCGGACCGGCAGATCGAGCTGCACTTCCGGGACGAGGCCATCGACTTCATTGCGGACGCGGGGTATGACTCCGTCTATGGGGCGCGGCCCCTGAAGCGGTACATCACTCACACAGTGGAGACAAAGCTGGCCCGGGCACTCATCGCCGGCGGTATTCAGGACCACTCCGCCGTTGATGTGGGTGTGAAGGACGGGGAGCTGACGTTCGACATTACCAGCGAAAAATAGATTTTTAGCGGCGGGGGCTATCCAGGCCCCCGCCTTGTTGGGTATCTCAGAAAAGGAGGCGTGCCGGTGTCTTTTCCCCTGATTTTGTGTCTGGCCCTGCTGTTGGATATTCTGCTGGGTGATCCTCATGGGCTGCCCCATCCCGTTGCGGGGATTGGGCGGCTCATCGCGTTTCTGGAACATTGTCTTTACCCCACCAGAGGAGAACGGGCTTTCCTGCGGGGGCTTCTGCTCTGCGGGGCAACGCTGCTCCTGACGGGGGCGGCGGTGGGACTGCTGCTGTGGGCGGCCTCGCCGGTCCCGTGGCTGCTGGGGGCTGTGGAGGTCTATTTGCTTTACGCGGCCCTGGCCTGGCGTTCGTTGAAGGATGAGACCCTGCCCGTGGCCCTGGCGCTGTTCCGGCGGGACCTGCCGGGGGCGAGGGACGCCCTTTCCCGCGTCGTGGGCCGGGACACCGCTCCGCTGGCCGAGGCGGACATCGCGCGGGCCGCGGTGGAGACCGTGGGGGAGAACTCCGTGGACGGCATCCTGTCCGTGATGTTTTTCGCGGCGCTGGGTTACGCCCTTTTTGGCGGCGGTGTGGGCATGGCGCTGTGCGTCTGGCTTTTCAAGGCGGCCAGTACGCTGGACTCGATGGTGGGCTATGACACCCCACGCTACCACGACTTCGGCAAAGCCAGCGCCCGGCTGGACGACGTGCTGAACTTCCTCCCCGCGCGGCTGGGCGGGCTTGTGATCGTTTTGGCTGGCGGGTTCCTCGGTCGCAATCCCCTGAGGTCCCTCCGCGTGTTCCTCCGGGACCGAAAGAAGCACAAAAGCCCCAACAGCGCCCACGGCGAGAGCGCCTTTGCGGGGGTGCTGGGGCTGAGGCTGGGGGGCGGGGCGGTCTATGGCGGTGTCATGGAAGCCCGGCCGCACCTGGGGGACGGAGCCGTTCCGCGGCCCGCGGATATTCTTCGGGCCCACAAGCTGCTGGACGCCTCTGTGGCCTTGTTCGCGATGCTGCTTGTCGCGCTGCGGCTACACAATACGGCGCATAAGGAGTAACCTATAGAGGGCATCAGGCAGGCAAGAAGTCAGGAGGCTGTCATTATGGCGATTGAAAAAGTAAAAGAATATTTCGCGTCCTTGGGCATGGCGGACCGTGTGATGGAATTTGAGGTGTCCAGCGCCACGGTGGAACTGGCGGCGCTGGCGGTCCACTGCGAACCCTGCCGGATTGCGAAGACGCTGTCGTTTATGGTGAACGGCAAGGCGATCCTGATCGTTACGGCCGGGGATGCCCGGATCGATAACCCCAAATATAAAGCCCGGTTTGGGACAAAGGCGAAAATGCTCTCCCCGGAGGAGGCGGAAACGCTGGTGGGCCATGCGGTGGGCGGCGTTTGTCCGTTTGCGGTCAACGAGGGCGTGGCCGTTTATCTGGACGAATCCCTGAAGCGGTTTGAAACGATTTTCCCCGCCTGCGGCAGCGACAACAGCGCAATCGAATTGACCATTCCAGAACTGGAGAAATACTCCGCCTTCACCTCCTGGGTGGACGTCTGCAAAGGGTGGAATGAATAAAAATATCGATTTCAGTCTGTGCGGGAAATGATCTGACAGATGGCGTCAAGCAGGGAATATCTGGACTTTATTTTGGAGCAGTTTTCCGGGCTGAATGAGATATCTCATCGGGCGATGATGGGAGAATATGTCATTTACTTCCGCGGAAAAGTGATGGGCGGCATTTACGATGACCGTTTCCTCGTGAAATCCACGAAGTCCGCCGTGGCCATGATGCCGAATGCCGCCAGAGAACTTCCCTATCCCGGAGCAAAGGCAATGCTGCTTGTGGATAATGTGGAGGATAAGGATTTTCTTCGTGAACTGATAGAAGCCATATATGAGGAACTGGCGGGATAAGCAAAATGAAAACAGTTGTCCTTCTCCGGAGTTGAAAGATGAAAACGAAAATCCCCCTTCACGGCGCAAACCCTGAAAAACTTTACGCGGCGATGGGACTCCCCATGCCGGAGAACGTTGCCGACTTCAGCACGAATGCCAGCGTATGCCCATGGGCCATGCCTTCTCTTGATTTTCAGTGCCTCGTTTCGCACTATCCCGACAGCGAGTGCCTGGAGCTTTGCCGCTTTGCCGCCGGGCGTGAGGGGCTGTCCGATGAAAATGTCCTCTTCACCAACGGTTCCAACGAGGCGCTGTACCTCCTTGCCTCCTGCCTTGCCGGGAAGCGCGCGGCAGTCCTTCAGCCCGCCTACCCTGAGTACGCCCGTGCCCTTGCCGCTTACGGAGTGGAGACAACAAATATCTTTGACCTTGAGGAATCGGGAAATTTCAACGCCGTGTTCCTCTCCAACCCCTGCAATCCCACGGGGAAGTACGTTCCGCAAAGAGAGCTGCGGGTTCTGACTGAGGGCGCGCCGGATACGCTTTTCATCGTGGACGAGGCGTACATTGATTTTCTTTTGGAGGAGGAACGCCCCGTCTGGTGGGATCTGCCGGAGAATTTGATTGTCCTGCGCTCGCTGACGAAGTTCTATCACCTGAGCGGCGCGCGCATCGGCTATGTCCTCGCGCCGGAGGCCTGGACGGAGCGATTGAAGGCCAGACACCCCTCGTGGAGCGTCAACGCCGTTGCCCAGGCGCTGGCTCTGGACTTTCTGCGGGGCGGGGGCTTTGCCCAAAGGAGCCGGGACTTTTACCGCCGGGAGACGCCGCGCTTCAGGCGGGCGCTGGAGGACGCGGGGGTCAGCGTGCGGCCGTCCTCCGTTCATT
>JAIKZX010000108.1 GCA_024681935.1 Fretibacterium sp. | reverse complement strand
GGGTATATATAATCTCCCCTGGAGTAGAACGGATCGTCCGACGGGTCGTCTGTGGGAGCGGGGGCGCCTACCTCCAGTCCCGAATTGCCGGCCGACACGACAATCACTGTCCGGTTCAGACGATCCAGAGCCTTCATGGACAGCCATAAAGGGTGCGTCACAAGATTGGCTGCCGTGGGTTCCATGGACATGCAATAGGCCAGCGAGAGATTAACCGCCGCAATCTTCAGGCTGGGGTCTGCTTTCAGTTTTGTGACCAGGTAGTCGATGGCACTGATGATGTCAGAGACCAATCCCTGGCCATTTGACTCCATGGACTTCAGTGCGATGAGTTTGACGTTCCAGTTGACGCCCACGACCCCTTTGCCATTGTTCCCCCTGGCTCCGATGGTGCCGGCAACGTGTGAGCCGTGTCCATTATCATCCATATAGGCTGAATCATCCGTGGAGGTGAAGTTGCGGCTGAGGGAACGGTCCACGTTTTCTCTGAGATCGGGGTTGGTGTAGTCAATGCCTGAGTCGATCACCGCCACGCAGACGTCCGGCGAGCCTGTTGTTGTGTTCCACATCGAGGGGGCTTCAATGGCCCTGAGCCCCCAGAGATCATTTTCGGGAGAGATGGGGTCGTTCAGGGTGACGTCCGCAATCCGCACCCTGTAGTTGGGTGAGACGGCCAGCACATCAGGCCGGGCCCGAAGCTTCCTGATCAGCTCATCATCGGTCTCCGTGTCGGACTGGATGCGGACGAAAGGTGTGCCCCCCGCCTCGGAAAGAGCGCCGTAGCTGCCTGTCACGCGCCCCCCCATGGAGGCTGCGATGGATGCCGTTCGGAGCGCCTCGTTTCCCCCGGTCACGGACGCGGCCGTGACCTTCACGCCCTCTCCGGCCCTGAATACGACCAGCACGTCGCCGGGAACGTGATCCTCTCCATTGGACGGGCTTACCAGAAACAGAAGCAGACTCAGTATCATGAGCATTCTTTTCATTTTCATGAGCATTCTTTTCATTTTTTCCCTCCTAATTTAAAGCTGCCGGCAAAATCCTTTCTGCGCTGCGGGTGTAAAATAATACAATGTAATTATTGTATTATACTCCGTGTTTTATATCATCGTCCTTCTTTGACGGTTACTTGACTTTGTCAGGTTGACGCATGGTAAAAGCAAGCGATATCATAACGGCAGTTTTAAAGATGGTTTGGAGGTTGAACACATGAACGATCTGATCCGTATTCATCCTTCCGACAGAGTGGCGGTGGCGCTGCGTCCCCTGATGTCGGGAAGCTCCGTCCCGGTGTCCGGCGCAGACTTCTCCGTGACGCTGAGGGATGACATTGCCATGGGCCACAAGGTCGCGCTGGGGGACATCGCGGCGGGGGAGAAGGTCATTAAATATGGTTTCCCCATCGGGGAGGCGACGGTCAACATCCCACGCGGAAGCCACGTCCACAGCCACAACCTGCGGACGCTCCTCAGCAGCGGTTTGACCTACGCCTACCACCCTGCGCACCCTACGCTTCCCCAGGGGGCCCCGGCTTCCTTCAGCGGCTATCCCCGGAAAGACGGACGGGCCGGGATCCGCAACGAGCTGTGGATTATCCCCACCGTCGGCTGCGTCAACGATGTGGCGGAGGCTCTGGCAAAAAAAGCGCAGTCCCTTGTTGGAGGCTCCGTGGAGAACGTGCGGGCCCTTACCCATCCCTACGGCTGCTCCCAGCTGGGGGACGACCAGGAAAACACCCGGACGGTCCTCGCCCGCTTTGCCACGCACCCCAACGCCGGCGGCGTGCTGGTGTTGGGGCTGGGCTGTGAGAACAGCGGCATTGAGGAGATAAAAAAACGCATGGGGGATCCTGACCCGGAGCGCGTCCGCTTCCTCATCTCTCAGGATGTGGAGGACGAGGTGGAAGAGGGATTCCGCCTCCTTGAGGAACTGGCGGCGCGCATGAGAAAAGATGTCCGCGTGCCCTGCGGCGCCTCAAAGCTCGTTGTCGGGCTGAAGTGCGGCGGCAGTGACGGGCTCTCCGGCATCACCGCCAACCCTGCCATCGGCGGCTTCTCCGACCTGCTCATCGCGCGGGGCGGCAGCACCATCCTCACCGAGGTGCCGGAGATGTTCGGCGCGGAAACCATTCTCATGGACAGGTGCGAGGATGAGTGCGTGTTTGAAAAGACCGTGAAGCTCATCAACGATTTCAAGGCCTACTTTGAGTCCTGCGGCCAGCCGGTGTACGAGAACCCTTCCCCCGGCAACAAGGCCGGCGGCATCACCACGCTGGAGGACAAGGCCCTGGGCTGCACGCAGAAGAGCGGCACGGCCCCGGTGGTTGACGTGCTTCCCTACGGCGGACGCGTCACTAAGCCTGGCCTGACCCTGCTCTCCGCTCCGGGCAACGACCTGGTGGCCTCCACAGCGCTGGCTGCGGCGGGCGCGCAGCTGGTGCTTTTCTCCACGGGAAGGGGCACGCCCTTCGGCTGCCCGGTGCCGACCATAAAGATTTCCAGCAACTCGACTCTTGCGAAGCATAAGAGCAATTGGATTGACTTCGATGCCGGGACGCTGGTGGAGGGCGGAACCCTCCCGGAGCGCGCTCAAGCGCTGTTCGACTTCGTGCTGGGAGTGGCCGGCGGAAAGCGGACGCGCAACGAGGAAAACGGCTTTCAGGGCATGGCGATCTTCAAAACCGGAACGACGCTGTAGAACGCTGACCCCTCAGCCTCGCTTCGCCCGGCAGCTTCCTCAGAGAGGGGAGCCCCGGGCTCCCTTCCATGAGGGGACCTGAAGGGCGGGGGCAGCTTGGGAAAGGAGAAAAAAACATTATGAAACCCTTTATGGACAGGGACTTTCTGCTGAACACGGAGACGGCGCGGACGCTGTTCCACCAGGCGGCCGAAGACTGTCCCATCATCGACTACCACTGCCACATCAGCCCCAGGGAGATTTGGGAGGATCTGCGCTACGACAACATCACTCAGGTCTGGCTTGGGGGCGACCACTACAAGTGGCGGCTGATGCGCTGCGCGGGTGTGCCGGAGAAGTACATCACCGGCGGCGCGGACGCGCATGACAAGTTCCTGAAATGGGCGGAGGTGCTGGGCAGGGCGGTGGGCAACCCGGTTTATCACTGGAGCCACCTGGAGCTGCGCCGCTTTTTCGGCTACGAGGGCGTGCTGAACTCAAAGACGGCGGAGGAAGTCTGGAACCTCTGCAACGAAAAGCTCCATCAGCCGGAGTTCAGCGTGCGGGGCCTGATAAACCGCAGCAATGTGGAGACCATCTGCACCACGGACGACCCCACTGACTCGCTGGAGTGGCACGAAAAACTGGTCGCGGACCCGAGCTTCAGGACCGCCGTTCTCCCGGCCTGGCGGCCCGACAAGGCGATGAACCTCGAGAAGACGACATGGCCGGAGTACCTCAAAAAGCTGGAGGCGGCCTCCGGAGTGAAGATCTCTTCCTTCAATGCGCTGAAGGAGGCCCTGATCCGGCGCATGGACTTTTTTGCAAAGCACGGCTGCAGCCTGAGTGACCATGGGCTGGACTACGTCATGTATGTCCCTGCCGCTGATGAGGAGATTGAGGCCATCTTTGCCGCGCGCCAGGCGGGGAAGATGCCCAGCGCGGAGGAGCTGGCGAAGTTCAAGACGGCCTTCATGCTCTTTGTGGCCCGGCAGTACCGGGCGCGGGGCTGGGTGATGCAGCTTCACTACGGCTGCCGCCGGGACAACAACATTCCGATGTTCGAGCGGCTGGGCCCCGACACGGGCTTTGACTGTGTGGACAACAGCGCCCCCTCTGTGCAGACGGCGCAGTTCCTGGGGGAGCTGGAGCGGACGGGAGACCTGCCCAGGACCATTCTCTACAGCCTGAACGGCAACGACAACGCGGCCATCGACACCCTCTGCGGCTGCTTCCAGAATGACGAGGCCGCCCCGGTGTCGAAGATTCAGCACGGCTCCGCATGGTGGTTTGAGGACCATCTGGACGGCATGACCAGTCAGATGAAGACCCTGGCCAGCCTGGGCTATCTTGCGGGCTTCGTGGGGATGCTGACGGACAGCCGCAGCTTCCTGAGCTACCCGCGGCACGAGCTGTTCCGCCGCATCCTCTGCCGCATTTTGGGCGAGTGGGTGGAGGAGGGGCTTTACCCCAACGACATGGACACGCTGAAGGACATCGTTCGCGCTGTCAGCTACGGCAACGCGAAGAAGTATTTCAACTTCCGGGATAAAAAATAGGACAAAAACCGCTTTACAGTTTACAGACGGAACGATATCAGGAGGGGATTTGGGCATGGCTGGGAAGTATAACTTCGACACGATGATTGACCGTCGCGGGACGAGCTGCCTGAAGTACGACTTCGGGATGGAGCGTAAGGGAAGGGACGACCTGCTCCCCCTTTGGGTGGCGGATATGGACTTCAAGCTGCCGGAGGAGATTCTGGCGGACCTCCGCAAGAGGGTCGATCACGGTATCTTTGGCTACACAGCCCCTGACGCGGAGTATTTTGCGGCCATTGACCGCTGGTTTTCCACACACCATGGCTACCATGTGGACCCGGAGACGGTGACGCTGGGCTGCAGCGTCGTCTATGGGCTGGCGACCAGCGTCAGGGCGTTCAGCGAGCCGGGCGATGCCATCATCATCCAGCAGCCCG
>JAIKZX010000090.1 GCA_024681935.1 Fretibacterium sp. | reverse complement strand
GGGGGGGAATGATGTCACTGTTCAGTGATAATGTCACCAGGTAAGTGTTCCGAGAAAATGTCACATCAAGGATAATAGGGAGTATGGAACAGGAGCGAGTGACATTGAGTTGGAAAGAGTTACATCGCGTGAAGGTAATGGAGAGGCTGTGCACCGGAGACTTGAACAAGGCAAAGGCCGCCGGGACAGGGCCCCGAAGTCCCCGGATGTCCCTGCCCTGTTCCGGAAAGGCTTGTGTTCTGCCCCCCCGTCTGCTCCAGGGCGCACTGGCATCCTGACAAAAAGCCCGCTGCTCAGCAGACTCGTCTTTGTGTGTCTTTTGTGCTTTTTTTGAGGATATTCCAGCATGTACCCATTGACAGGAGATAAGAAGAAACCCCCGCTTTTCAGCGGGGGTTTTTCACTGCTGTGAATGTGAACAGAAAAAAATGGCGGTCCCAGCGGGGTTCGAACCCGCGTCGCAGCCTTGAAAGGGCTGTGTCCTGGGCCTCTGGACGATGGGACCCGTTCATGCTGGGGAATGGTGAGCCGTGCGGGACTTGAACCCGCGACACCCGGATTAAAAGTCCGGTGCTCTACCAACTGAGCTAACGGCTCAAAGAGCACCCTCCCAACTGCATAGCAGATTATACCACATAATACTGGAAACGCGGACAAAAGGACAGGAACAATCGCTGATTTTAAAACTCCATCCCCAGCGGGACCTTCATCTCCGGCAACTCCCTGTAGGCGGCCCGCCAGAACCAGAGCCCACAGGCGGGGACCGTCATGGCGGAATCGCTGCGCTCCCCGCCGTTCAGAAGCCCCTCCAGCCAGGAGAGGGGACGCCGCTTTCCTCCGGGGGAGGACCAATGGGTACGCGCCACAGCGTCCACGTTTCCAACAAGGATGCGGACCATATTCATCAGGAAAGACGGCGCACGCACCGTCAGGACACTCATGGCCCCCCAACGCTGAAGGCGGACCCGGTTCAGCGTGCGCACGCTCCGCTCAGGACACTCCCCCGTCCGGCAAAAGGCCCGAAAGTCGTGCTCTCCCTCCAGCAAACGGCACGCTCGCCGCGCTGCTTCCATGTCCCAATCCGACTTGCGCCACCAGACGCGGCCGCTCAGATGCGGCGGGCATACCCAACCATGCCACACAAAATAGCGGTACTCCCGCCACAGCGCGCTGCGCCGCGCGTCAAAATCCGCCGCCACCGGAAAGACCTTCACCACCCGGACGTCCTCAGGAAGGTGGAAATTCACAGCCAGCCGCAGCCGTTCAGGGGCCCATTCCTTCTCTAACTGGAAGGAAGCCACCTGCCCCAGAGCGTGGACCCCCTTGTCCGTCCGACCGGCCCCCGTCACCCTGACCGGGGTCGGAGAAAGCCTCGACAGAGCCTCCTCAAGGACCTGCTGAATGCCAAGTGCGGGGTTGCCCTCAGACGGCGATTGATTCGGCAACTGCCGCGGACAACCCTGCACAGCGTCAGTCGCATGGATGCGCCGCTCCTGGCGCTGCCAGCCCGCGTAGCCCCCGCCCATGTAGGCGACCTGGGCCGCGTATTTAAACGGAGCTGTCATTCTGCCAGAAGATGGCGAGACCAAACCACGTCATCACCAGCGCCACCAGCGGATTCAGCCAGTTCATGAAGCAGTAGGGAAGGTAGTCCAGCGTCGCCACGCCCAGAACGGAACTGACGTAGACGCCGCACGTGTTCCACGGAACGAGGACCGAAGTCATTGTGCCGCTGTCCTCCAGCGAGCGGGACAGCATCACCGGCGCAAGTTTCCTGCCCTCCCAGGTCCGTTCCTCAAAAGCCCGGCGAAACATGCGTCCCGGCACGATGATAGCAAGATACTGCTCACTGAGGAAGACGTTGGCCACGAAGGCGGAGACCAATACCGAAGCCACCATGCCAAAAACGGTTTTAACGTGCCGCATCAGGGCCTCTAAAATGACCTCCAGGAAACCGCAGACCTCCATAATCCCTCCAAGGGACAGGGCCACCACGATCAGGCAGATGGTCTCCAGCATGGAGGTCATGCCTCCCCGGGTGAAGAGCTGAGTCAGGAGCCCGCCCACACTGGAAAAAACCTCCGGCGTTAAGGACAGCGACTGTGACCCCGCGGGGAACACCGAAGCAAACGCCCCAGCCGCCGCGTTCACAGCCTCCGCAGTCGTGGCCTCCGCGAAGGTCCCCAGGTGCACCGGAACGTAGCCGGAGAAGAGGACACCCAACGCCTCCTGAGCTGTTGAGCCCCGGGCCAGTGACAAAATCAGCCCACCGAAGATGCCTGCGGCCACGCCGGGGATGGCGGGAATCTTCAGTGTGGCACAGAGAAGAATGATCATGGGGGGGATGAAGCCCCATAATGAAATGGGGAACTCCGCGCGCATCATGCTCTGGATGAGGAGGATGCGGCCGCCGTCGGAGCCCTGGGTGGAGTCTCCCATCATCACTGCGATGACGGCGGAGATGAACAGCGTGGGGAGGGTGGTCCACATCATGGCCCGCACATGGTCAAAAAGCTCGCTGCCCGCTACGGCCGGAGCAAGGTTCGTTGTGTCAGAAAGGGGTGACATCTTGTCGCCAAAGTACGCGCCGGAGATGATAAATCCTGCCGTGATTGGAAGCGGCAGGCCCAGGCCGGCGCTGATACCGATGAGGGCCACGCCCACCGTGCTGCTCGTGGTCCAGCAACAACCCGTAGCAAGGGCCACGACCACGCTGATAAGCAGCGCCGCCAGATAAAAGTAGCGCGGGGTCATGACCTCAAGGCCGTAGTAAATCATCGTGGCGACAACACCGCTTTGTATCCAGGAGCCAACGAGACAGCCCACCAGCACCAGGATGAGGATAGCCTGGATGGAAACCTGAATGGCACCGCAGATTCCGCGCTCCAGCTCGACCCACGAGCGCCGGAGCCAGAGCATCCCCACCATAGCGGAGAAGACCGTGGCAAACAAAAGCGGAACCTGCGCCGGGAGCCCCAAACCCAATCGCGCACCGGATGACAGCTCCACATCCACAACCCCAAACGTGACAATCAGCGCGCTCCCCAGGAGCACGAAGGAAGAAAGGAGCAGACCGGGACGACGAGACAACTGTGCCATATCAACATTCCCCCCACACCAAACGGTATTCCCCGGCTTGGGGATCGCGTATACTTACTTTGAAATTATCAAGAATTTTAAAGTATTCTGAGGAAAAATCAAGAAGAAATTTGAGGTGATGGGGTCGTTCTGTGACACTAAGGCCCGCTCTTTCCACAGCAAAAAAAACGGGGGCGTCAGCGAGACGCCCCCGTTTTGTTCCTTCTTTGAGTCCCGGACAGGTTTACGCAAAAAGTTCCTTGATAATGAAGACCATCGCCAGGGCTGTCATGAGGCCGCTCACGTCGCGATACTTCCCACTGAAGCACTTGATGAGGACGTAGGACACGATGGCAAACTCAATGCCGATGGAGATGCTGTAGGTCAGCGGCATCATGAAGAAGCCCAGCAGTGAGGGGAAGAACTCTGTCCAGTCATCATAGTTCAGGTCGCGAAGGCTCATCATCATATAGAAGCCCACGAGAATCAGAGCCGGGGCCGTGGCGTAGCCGGGCACCATGCCGACGAGAGGCGTGAAGAAGATTGCGCCAAGGAACAAAAGCGCCGTCACCAGCGAAGTCAGGCCTGTGCGGCCGCCCTGGGCCACGCCGCTGGAGCTCTCAACGTAGGACGTGACGGTGGAGGTCCCCATCGCCGCACCGGCAACCGTCGCGATAGCGTCGGCCATGAGCGCGCCCTTCGCGCGGGGCAGAGTGCCATCCTTGTCAAGAAGCCCGCTGCGGTTGCAGACGCCTACCAGCGTCCCCACCGTGTCAAAGAAGTCCACGAAGAAAAACGTGAATACGACGACCCAGAACTCCATCTTCCCGATGAGGGAGAAGTCAAACTGCCAGAAGAGCGGCTGGATGGAGGGCGGCTTGGAAATGAATGTCTCCGGCACGGCCACAAGGCCCATAGCCGACGCGATGGCCGTCACAGCCAGAATGCCGATGAGGAGCGCCCCCTTGATGTTCCACGCCGTCAGCACGGCCATCAGGAACAGTCCAAACAGGGCCAGCAGCGCGGGCGTGTTGCCCTTGAAGCTCCCCAGGGCCAAGAGAGTTGCGTCATCGTTGACGACAATGCCCGCCCCCTGAAGTCCGATGAAGGTGATGAACAGCCCTATACCGGCGGAGATGCCGATTTTTAGGGACTTCGGGATGGTGTTGACAATCATCTCGCGCAGGCTCGTCAGGGTGAGGACAATAAAGATAAACCCCTCCACAGCGATTGCGGCCAGCGCCATCTGCCATGTAACCGGGGCCCCGCCTATCTTCATCGACAAGACCACGCCGAAGGCGAAAAAGGCGTTGAGCCCCATGCCCGGCGCCAGTGCGATAGGATAGTTGGCCAGCACTGCCATGAGGAAGGTTCCCAGCGCTGAGGCCAGACACGTCACGACCACCAGGGCATTGAAATCCATGCCCGTCTTGCTGAGAATCCCAGGGTTGACGAAGATAATGTAGGACATGGTGACAAACGTCGTTATCCCCGCCAGGACCTCTGTCCAGAAGGTACTCCCGTTCTCCCGGACCTTGAACAAACTCTCCAAACTAAACACGCTCCTTTTTTATTTATTTCACAAAGAGAGGCCGGAAGCCCCCCTTTGTGATGTCCACATACCCCTGATCCGTGATGCGCAGCTCGGGAATGACGGACAGGCAAAGGAAAGAGAGGACCATGAACGGATGCGGTATCTTCACGCCAAGCTCCGCGGCACAAATCTCCAGCTCCGCGATGGCATCGGCCGTCTCCTCGGCGCTCCGGTCCGACATCAGGCCGCCGATGGGCAGGGGAAGGGTGCCCTTGATGGACGCTCCCTCCGCCACGGTCAGCCCGCCGCCCGTTTCACACAGGCGCGTAATGGCCGTAACGATGGACCTGTCATCCACGCCGACCGCCACAAAGTTGTGCGCGTCGTGGGCAACGGACGAGGCCAGAGCCCCCCAGCGGATGCCCAGTCCGGACACAAAGCCCACCGTAAACCGCCGCGTGTTGCGGTGACGCTCCAGCACGACGATCTTTGCTATGTCGCGCTCCGGGTCCGCCACGGCACAACCGTCCTCCACGCGCGGAGTTTTGACCAGCGTCCGCGTCATAATCTCACCCTGAGTCACTCCGATGACGTTGATCTTGAGATTCTCCTCGCCGCGCGGGAGGGGAAGGCGAAGGTTTTCGACCTTCAGCGGCGTCACGTGTACAGTCTTGGGCAGAGGGATGGAGACCCGCTCCTTTTGATCCTGGATAAGTTCCCCGTTTCTCACGGTCTGCCGCCCGTCCTTCCAGACGTGCTGCACATTAAGGTTCTCCAGGCAGTCCACCAGCACCATGTCGGCACGCCGTCCGGGGGCAATGGCCCCACGGTCCCACAGGCGGAAATACTGGGCCGGCGAGAGAGTCACCAGACGCAGGGCAAGCAAGGGATCCAGCCCTCCGTTAATCATGAGACGGACCTTCGCGTCCATGTGCCCCACTTCTTTAATGTACAGCGCCGTGATGTCGTCCGTCACAGCCATGCAGCGGGCAAAGTACAGGGGATGCTCTTTCAGAAGCGGCAGCAGCGTGTGCAGGTTGGGGAAGGACGCGCCCTCCCGGATCATAAGCCACATCCCGCGGCGCAGTTTCTCCCTCGCCTCCTCAATGGTGGAGGTCTCGTGATCTGACGAAACGCGGGAGGTCAGGTAGGCGTTCAGCGCCTTGCCGGTCACGCCCGGCACATGGCCCGTCAGGGGAACGTCTCCCGCCGCCTCAATCTTGCCCCACACGGCGGGGTCTCCGGCGATGAGGGCCGGGAAGTTCATCACCTCGCCCAGATGCTGACACCAGCCATTCCTGAACATCTCCTGAACGGCGGTCATATCAAGCTCGTCGCGGGGCGTTTCAAACTGCGACGCCGGCACACAGGACGGCGCGCCCAGCAGGACGTCGATGGGCAGGCCGCGGCTTGCATGGTACATATACTCCACGCCGGCCATCCCCAGAGCGTTGGCAATCTCGTGCGGGTCGGCCATAACGGTCGTCGTCCCATGGGGGGCCACGGCCTCAGCGAAGGCAGACGGCGCCAGCAGGGTGCTCTCGATGTGGACATGCCCGTCAATCATGCCGGGGATGAGCACAGCCCCCTCCGCGTTCACGACCTCCTGTCCGTCGTAGTCCTTGTCCAGTCCGGCAATCTTTCCGCCGCAGACTGCGACATCGACATTCTCGTACTCCAGAGTAAAAACGTTGGCCACCCGGGCGTTCTTAATGACAAAGTCCGCCGGCCGGTCCCCTCGCGCAACATCAAGGAAATGGCTCATAGTGTATCGCTCCTTCCTTAATTATCCCTTAAATACCCCTTAATTATCATACATCAAGACAACTGCCGCCGATGAACTCCCGGATAACGGAGTTGTTGGGGATACCGTCGTTGTTGATGGAGGGAACAAAACGCAGGATATTCAGCAGGCGCAGGGCCTCGCTGAAGACCGGGGCGTTCTCATCCACCGTGTGCAGCAGCGGCTCGACATAGGGCTTCAGCACCCCCAGTTCGTAGGGCAGAGAGGAGTTGAAGAGGGAGTTGGCCCGCCGCTGATAGGGAAAGATGTAGCGCTTCGCCCCACGCATCACCTTGGGGGAGATCTCCAGCGTCCCCTGAGCGGAGCGGCCCCGCGTGCGGTAGTCCCGGATGATGCGGCGCAGCAGGCGGTTGTCGCCGGTGCTGGTCCGATTGTGAGGGTCGATGCAGATGCCCGTCAGGGGCGAGACGAACACGCCGTAACGGGTCTCTTCCGGCAGCATGGAGAGGATGTGGTCGTTCAGCCCGTGGATGCCCTCCATAATGAGAACGTCCGATTCATGGAGCTTGATGACCTTGCCCGGCTCCTTCTTGCCGGTGATGAAGTTATACACCGGCGTCTGCACGCCCTCGCCCGCCAGAATGCGCTTCAGGTTGTTCTCAAGCAGGTCCAGGTCCAGGGCCTCAATCCGTTCAAAATCGTACTCGCCGTTCTCATCGCGGGGTGAGTCCACGCGTTCCTTGAAGTAGTTGTCCAGCGGCAGTGTGACAGGCGTCTTGCCGCAGACCATAAGCTGCACCTTCAGCCGCTCGGAGAAAGTCGTCTTGCCGGAACCGGAGGGCCCCGCAATGGTGACGACCTTCACGGGACGGGAGGCGATGTCCTCGGCGATGTTGCTTAAGCGCTGGGAGTGAAAGGCCTCGGAGATCAGGATGAGCTCCTGGACCTTGTTGTCTGTAACGCGGTGATGGAGCTTGTTCAGGTAGTTGAGGTTCAGGACATCCAGCCAGCGGGCATAGTCAAAGAACACTTCTCCTACGGACGGGTCCACCTGGAAGGGCGGCAGCTCGCCCTCCGCCGTCTCCGTCGTGGGGAACTGGAGCACCATGCCATGAGCAAATGGAATAATGTCAAACGTCCTGAGCATACCGGTCGATGGGGCCAGGGGCGTTCCGCAGAAGTAGCCGTAGCGGTCCACGGGAGTGTCTTCCGCAGCGTGTTCTCCGCCGGGGACAGGCTCCTGTTCTTTGCAGTGATAGACCTCAACAGGGTCCAGATTGGCGCGGCCAAAGAGCTCGGAAATCTCCAGATCCCCCTGTTCATGGAAGATGCGGCGGGCCTTGTCGATGGTCAGCACCTCGCGCGTGATGGGCAAGTCACGGCGCACCAAATCCCGCATCTCCGCGCGTATCCTGTCCACATCCTCCTGCGTCACAGGGCCGTCCTCAAATTCCCAGTAGTGCCCCTCCCCGATGGAGTGCCGCAGAGCGACTTTGCGTTGGGGAGAGGAGTGGCCCGATGCGCCAAAAACCCGTTCACAGGCGATGACCATGAGGAAATCCAGAGAACGCTGATAGATACGCAGCCCGGCGGGCGAGTTTATCTGGATGAACTCAGCCATCGCGTTGTCATCGACGCCCCAGCCCAGGGGGCGGGTGTAGTTGTTGACGAACCAGCCGATAACCCGATCCTCATCCTGAACAAGCTCCAGATCTTCTTCTGCACCAGCCCTCAGCCTGGCATTGAGGTCGGCCAGCGCCTGGTGTCCCGTGACACCCTCCTCGTAGTTGAGGGAGCGGGCGATGTACTGCTCGCGTTTTTTTGACGCTGTCAGCACACAAATCGTAAAAGCCAAACAATTCCCCTCCTTCGTGTTTGCCTGTCTGTGCCCCGTGGTTATGCCTTTCGGATATAAGGAGCGTAAATCATTCTGCCGGGGAACAAAAAAGGCGGTCCACATTAAAACTCTTGCGGCCGCCTTAAAAATCATCTGATGGTGCGGAGGGGGAGAATCGAACTCCCACAGCTTTAAAGCCACAAGATCCTTAGTCTTGCGCGTCTACCAATTCCGCCACCCCCGCGTGACGTTATCATTATAACCATAAATTTTTCGCCGTCAAGGGGAATAGAAGATTATAAGGACACATTTTTTTCGCTGCAGCCCGACAGACTAAGCGTATTTGCACTTGCCTTTTTGGGGGGATAGTTCTAAAGTTTTTAATGGAAAATGGTATGGCGCTACGGCGCACGTGGGGGATGTTATAGATATGCTGATAAACGCGAATCCTTTCCTTGTGGCGGGATTGCTTTTTTTCTTAAGCCTTGTGGCGGGGACTCTCTCGGAACGGATCAAGGTCCCGGCGCTCATCCTGTTCCTGGCTATTGGGATGTTCGCGGGCGTGGATGGGCCGGGAGGGCTGGTCTTTGACGACTTTGAGAACACAAACGCCATCGGCACAATAGCTCTGGCCTTCATCCTTTTCTCCGGCGGCTTTCAAACGCAATGGAGCGACATCCGGCCCATTGTCTCCCAGGGCGTGGTGCTTTCGACGCTGGGGGTTTTTCTGACGGCTATCCTCATGGCTCTCCCCATTGCCCTGCTCCCGCAATTTGATTACAAGGACGCTTTCCTGCTGGGGGCCATCATCTCCTCGACGGACGCGGCGGCGGTGTTCTCCATTCTGAGGACACAAAAAGTGGGGCTTAAGGGTTCGCTGAAACCGCTGCTGGAGTTTGAGTCAGGCAGCAACGACCCCATGGCCGTGTTCCTTACTCTCGCGGCTCTGAACTGGATGAAGTCCCCCGATGTGCCTCTGACACAGCTGGCATTGAAATTCGTGGTTCAGATGGCCGCGGGGGGGCTGATTGGCCTGCTGATGGGACACTGTGCCTGCTGGCTCATCCAGCGTCTGCGGGTGGAGAACGAGGCGTTATACCCTGTATGGGGCATCAGCATCGTCCTGGCAACCTTCGGACTGAGCGAGACCATCTACGGCAACGGTTACCTGGCCGTCTACATCTGTGGTATCGTGATGGGCGACAGAGACTTCCTCTATAAATACAGCCTCCAGCGTTTCCACGAGGGCTTTGCCTGGCTGATGCAGATTGTGATGTTCCTCGTGCTGGGGCTTCTGGTCAACCCAAGGGAACTGGTGAGAGTCCGCGTCATCAGCGTGGGGCTGCTCATCTCGGCCTGCCTGATGTTCATCGCGCGGCCTGTCGCGGTATTCATCTGCACCTCACTGAGCCGTCTTAACTTCCGGGAAAAGCTCTTTGTGAGCTGGACCGGTCTGCGCGGGGCCGTGCCCATCATTTTGGCGACCTATCCTCTGACGGAGGGTCATCCCGACGCGCGCTACATTTTTAATCTCATCTTCTTCATCGTCCTCACGTCCGTCCTGCTTCAGGGCAAGACACTGGCAAAGGCCGCCAAGTGGCTGAAGCTGGACACCTGGGTCCGTGCCGCGCGATTGTACCCGCTGGTCTTTGACCGCACGCCGGGTACCGGCAACGAGGAGACCCGGGAGATAGATATTCCTCCCGATGCGGCTGTTGTCGGCCACACCCTGAGCGAACTGAAATTTCCGGAGGGTGTGACAATCCTCCTTATCAACCGCGGCTCAAAATTCCTCATCCCCAAGGGGGGGACCCGTCTGGAGGCGGACGACACGCTTCTGCTTTTTGGCGAACGGAACCATTTGTCCGTGGTGGAACGGGAACTGGCCCGTCGCAGCAACTCAAGAGGTGATATATAGATGAAAGCGTTTTGTGATTTCCTGAGGAAAATACTGACCCCACAGATGGTCTGGGTTGACGAGAACCAACAGGGGCACTGGGTGCAGAAGAAGCGGATGCATCCGGTGTTGCGCGCGCTTATCTGGGGCGGAGGAACGGTCATCGCCGCAATCTTCGCTGTGAGCTGCTTCTGGGGCGCTCCCGAACCCGACGCTCCGCTTCCGGCCCCACAGGAGGCCGCGATGAAGGCGGAGAAGGGACCGGACGGCCCACAACAGCCCGTCCCTGTTTCAACGGAATCAGGGAACGTCGTCCGCAAGCCTGATCTGCCGGACGACGTGACGCCTGCTGCCTCGCATAAGCCCGGCACACTGGCCGTCGTCCCTGACGAGATACGGCCTTCAATAACACGCGATGTTCCCGCGCCAGCGGAGAAGCCTGCGCCGAAGAAAAAAGACTCGCAAAACTCTTTGAAGATCGATCCGAATCCGAAGAAGGGACAATCCGAACCGAAGAAGGACATCACCCCGAAGCTCCCCGCCCCTCCCGGCCGGCGCAAGGAATACTGGATACATATCGACAAAGGGGATTACACACTTTCCCTTTACCGGGGGCAGAACCTGATGAGGACCTACAGCATCGCGGTGGGGAAAAACCCCGGGAACAAGCAGGCAATCGGCGACCACCGTACGCCCGTTGGAAACTTCCGTGTCGTCTCCATCGAGAACGCCTCGAAGTGGAAACATGATTTTGGCGACGGGAAGGGAAAGATTGACGGGGCCTACGGGCCCTGGTTCATCCGCCTGGACGCGGGGGGCTGGAAGGGCATCGGCATCCACGGCACCCACGACCCGGACTCCCGCGGCACGATGGCCACGGAGGGCTGCATCCGCCTGAGCAACGAGGAGATTCAGGACCTGAAACGCTACGCCTACCGCAATATGCGCGTGGTAATCGAAGAATGACGGGACAGGACGGCCTGACCTTTGATTTTGGCGGCGGGCTCTTCCTGATTGACCTGCCCCAATCCGCACCGGGCTTCCGGCGCTTTATCTCGTCGTGGTTCTTTCAGGACACGGCGGGGCGGCGCATCCTTGTGGACCCCGGCCCGGCCGGAACCATCCCCCTTCTGCTGAAGGAGCTGAAGAAGCTGACGGAAGGCGTTGACCTCGTGCTCCTGACGCATATTCATCTGGACCACGCCGGCGGGCTGGCAGACTTTTGCGCCCGTTATCCGGGCGTCCAGGTGCTGGCCCACCCGCGTGCGTTCCGGCACCTCAGAGAGCCCCAAAAGCTATGGGACGCCTCGGTCCGCACGCTGGGGGACATCGCCCTCATGTACGGGGAGCCCGCGCCGCTGCCCCCCTCGGTTCCCCTGCTGGAACAGGACCCCGATGGGCTGATTGAGGTCTTCCTCACGCCCGGGCACGCCCCGCACCACATCAGCCTCCGCGTCCAGGCCGGGGGGCGAACTCTCTTCTTTGCGGGCGAGGCCGCGGGGATGGTCCTGCCCCTGAAGGACGATTCGCTTTGGCTCCGTCCCACCACGCCGCCCCGGTTCGACGCGGAGGCCGCTCGCTCCTCGCTCTCGCTGCTGGCCTCCGTGCTGCGGGGGGACGAGCTGCTGTGCTACGCGCATTGGGGAACTTCAGAAGGTCCCAGGGAGCGCGTCGAACAGGCGCAGGAACAGCTGGAACGGTGGTTCAGACTTATCATGCCCCTGCGGGACCGTGCACCGGAGGAGATCGTGGAGTATTTGCTGACCCACGACCCGCTGCTGCGGCAAAGCGGAGCCCTCCCGCCAGACCTTCTGGAGCGCGAGCGCCGCTTCATGGCGAACAGCGTCCGGGGGATGCTGGGTTAAGACTGAACCCCGGCTCCTTTCATTGACAGATTGAGAATCCCCCGTCATAATCCAGACAGAGGGGGCGTTGAGATATGAGTGAGCATTGTGATCAGAACTGCGCAAGCTGCAGCGCGGACTGCGGAGAGCGCAAGGCCTGCCCCGGTTTCCAGGGGTCAAACACCGAGGTAAAAAAGGTTATCGGCATTGTCAGCGGCAAGGGCGGCGTAGGCAAGTCCCTTGTGACGGCGCTGTTGGCCTCCGCCCTTGCGAAGAAGGGGCTCAGGACGGCGGTTTTGGACGCGGACATCACGGGGCCCTCCATTCCCAAGCTGTTTGGGCTCCATGAACCGGTTCTGTCCAACGGAAAATTTATCCAGCCGGCCTGTACGCGAGGCGGGATTCATGCCATCTCCATGAACCTCTGCCTGCCGGATGAGCAGGACCCCGTCGTCTGGCGCGGGCCCCTGATTGCCGGTGTCGTCAAGCAGTTTTGGGAGGAAGTGGACTGGGGCGGGGTGGACTGTATGTTTGTCGACATGCCGCCCGGAACGGGAGACGTGCCGCTGACGGTCTTCCAGACCCTGCCTGTGAAGGGCATCGTGGTCGTCACGACGCCGCAGGAGCTGGCCGGCATGATTGTGGGGAAGGCGGTGCGCATGGCGGGGCTGATGCACATCCCCGTCCTGGGGCTTGTGGAAAACATGGCGTACTACCAGTGCCCGGACTGCGGGAAACGACATGAAATCTTCGGCAAAAGCCGGCTGGAGGAGACGGCTGCGGCTTTTGGCATCGGGACAACAGCCCGCATTCCCATTGACCCGAAGATTGCCTCGCTCTGCGATGAGGGAAAGATTGAGGACTTCGACGCAGGAGTGTGGCTGACCCCCATTCTGGACGTAATCAGGGCTCTGTAATCCTTTACCGGCAAAGGCACAAGGTTGTTCGCAGACACAGCCCCGGCTATGACGCCGGGGCTGTGTACGTTATGGTCTCATTGTTCCAGATCTATTTCAGTTTCCCCATGGCCATCACCACGAGGGTAATGAGGAGGATGACGGTAAAAATCCCCTCCATGCCCTGTCCCATGATCTTCAGCGAGACGATGAAATTGCTCCACACCTCCGGGCTCATAGCATTTCCCTCCTATCCAAGATACTGAGAGACCAGGCTGATAACCAGCCCCCCGGCGATAACCGAGGCGATCTGTCCCGCCACGTTGGCTCCCACAGCGTGCATCAGGATAATGTTGCCCCGATCCTCCGCCGCAGCCATCTTCTGAACAACGCGGGAGGACATGGGGAAGGCCGATATCCCCGCCGCACCAATCATGGGGTTGACCCTTGCCCTCCCCAGGCGCGGCAGGATGAGGTTGAGCACCTTGGCAAAGACGACGCCGCCAATGGTGTCAAAGACGAATGCCGCCAGTCCGATGAGCAGAATCAGGAGCGTATCGGCCCGCACAAAGGCCTCCGCCCTCATGCTGAACGAGATGGTAATCCCCAGCAGCAGCGTGATGAGGTTCGCCAGGTCCTCCTGCGCGGTCTTGAGGAGACTGGCCAGCACGCCGCACTCCCGGATGAGGTTGCCAAACATCAGGAAGCCCACCAGCGCCACCGATGCGGGCGCGATCAGCCCCACAATGAAGGTGACAATAATAGGAAAGAGAATCTTCGTCCGCTTTGTCACGGTCCGCGGGTTGTACTTCATGGGGATGCAACGCTCCTCCCGTGTCGTGACCAGCCGGATGGCGAAGGGCTGAATGATGGGGACAAGGGCCATATAAGAGTAAGCCGCAACAGCGATGGGCCCGACAAAGTTTGAGTGCAGAATCTGGGACACCAAAATGGAGGTCGGTCCGTCCGCCGCGCCGATGATACCGATGGAGGCGGCGTCCTTGAGGTCAAATCCCAGAAGCACCGCCAGGCTGATGGCGAAGAAGATGCCAAACTGTGCAGCCGCACCAAATAAAAACATCACCGGCTGAGACAACAGCGGGCCGAAGTCAATCATGGCGCCGATACCGATGAAGAGCAGAATCGGCAACGCCTCAGACGCCTCGATGGTCGTTTCAAAAAGCCACTGGATGATGCCCGGAGCCACGCCAATTCCCTCAATCGTCTGGTTGAGCACCCCGGAGAAAGGCAAATTGACCAAAATCGCCCCAAAGCCCATCGGCAAAAGCAGCGCCGGTTCGTACCCCTTCTTCACCGCCAGCCAGATAAGACAGGCCCCGACGAGGTACATCACAAGTTCTCTGCCTGTAACCGCCATAATCCCTTTCAACAAAAATTCCATCCTGTCCTCCCACTTGACAAATCGTAAAATCCCACTATAATGTTTGACGTATCGAACAAATGAGAGCACTTCCTCGTTGCGTTCGGTCGTTTACCCCCCTCAAAGAAAGAGAGGCCGTGTTCGTCGGCTTCTCTTTTTTTATGCCGTTACACGGTGACGTCCAGGCCGCGGCCGGCCAGCAGATATTGCCTCAGCCCCTCCACGGCACGGCGCGAGATGCCGATGAACTTTATCGGCAGCGCAGACCCTTCGAGCTCAGATCGTATTTGCCTTCGCCGGGCCTCCAGGAGGCGGCAGGTCTCGGGACGCTCTGCGTTGAGGTTCAGGTTGCAGCCCCGCCCGTCACTTTCGACGATACCCCCCACGGACCCAAGCGACGAACCGGCGAGGCCAAAGCCCACCTGCCAGTATCGCTGGCCGTCCTCCGCAGCGGAGCGGCCTGCGAACACACGCGCAGTCATGCCCTCAGCCCCCTCCGGCAGGGGCCAGAAGGGCGCGGCCAGCAGCGCCGGGTCCACCTCCTCGCGGGGCGCGCGCATCAGAAGAGAGTGTGCCTGAAGAAAGCGGGCAACATCGCCATTGCCCTCCTTCATACCCCGAAGCGCGCCGGCGGGGTCCTCGCCCTTCCGGGTCCGCTCCTTCAGTTCCTTGCGGATGCGCTGCCACATGGCGGTGGCCGCGTTTCCGTCCAGAGCGGCGTACTCGGACAACAGCGCCGCGTTCTCCGCCGTCATAGGGAGGCCGCGCGCCCACAGCTCGACAAGTGAGGAGATCTGCCCGTCCTGAGAACCCATGTGCCGCCAGGCTTCCTTTACGGCAGCCAGAACCTCGCTGGAAAGAGGAAGCCCCCGTGACAACAGCGCCGTCGCCAGCCCGCGGTCGCGGACGGGAATCTGAGACAAAAAGGAAAGCTCGCTCTGGGATAGACGCAGCACCGGCACGTCTCCGGAGGCGTCCCACACGGCCCGAAATCGCTCGCCTACAATGAGAGAGAGAGTGGCACGGGCACGGAGCTCCTGCGGCATCCCCTGGCCATCGAGGCGCACAGAATAGGTCCCGTCGGAGTTCTGCCCCGTCACCTGCCCTTCAACCAGCGTCCCCGTTCGGATAGCTGGCAAACGCGGCGCCTGAACCTGACCGGCCTGAGTGCCTCCCGTAACCTGTCCTGTGCCGCCCTGACTGGCCCCGACGGTACTTTGACTGAGGTTTTGGTTGACCTGTACATTGAGGTTCCCTATCTCTGGCACGCGCGGATTCCCTCCTGAAAATCTTTACTTCTTTCCCGAA
>JAIKZX010000075.1 GCA_024681935.1 Fretibacterium sp. | reverse complement strand
CCGCGCGATATTCGCTCCGCTGGCGGTTTTGGCCGATGTGATTCCGCTCCTGGGGGACATCGTGGGCGCGGGCGCGGGCATCGTGGCCTGGCTGCTTGGCCTGGCGTGGTCCTGCATCGTGATTGCCGTGGCGTGGGTGCGGTTCCGGCCCGTTGTGGCGGGGTGTCTCCTCGCGGCCGCTGTCGCGCTGCTGGGCTTCCTGTTCATGAAGGGACGTAAGAAGGCGGCGTAAAAATCAGAAAATAAATGAGGGGCCCTGAAAGCGAGGGCCCCCATTCTAAAACGGAAGGGGTAATGACTATGAGAAAGTTTTTAGCGCCTTTAATGTTTGCTGCGTTGCTGGCGGCGGCGGTTGGAACTGCCTCGGCAGACCCCAAGATTACGATGAATGCCTACAAGTGTCTGGCCTGCGACAAGGTGTTCCAGAGCTTTCAGGGCGATGAGCTTGACAGGAAGGATTTCAGGGAGGAGAAGGAACAGCTCAAGCGTGTGTTCCAGTTCAAAGATCGCGGCAAGAACCTCCCTCCGTGCAAAAAATTCAAGTACCACATCTTCGATAAGAAGGGGACGACCACGTCGGGGATAAGCTGGGTCACGCGCGGCGACACGGAACGCCTCGCGGTGATCAAGGACGGCGGCGCCCTCAGCGGCGTCAAACTGACGGAGTGGGAGTGCTGCTACTGCAAAAAGCACTTCTACTCGCTGAACGACGAAAACCTGAATATCCGCGACTGGGAGTTTCAGAGGCAGTTCCTGTTTAATCTCAAGGGGCAGGCTATCCCCAAGTGCAATGCGCCAGACGTGTGGGGCCACATCTTCTTCCCGAAGAGGACGGGTTCCGTGAAATCCTTTGAGATAGCGCAGCTTGTCTATGATATTTACTGGGTCAAACAATAAAGAAGGAGGGATATTGCCATGAGAAAGTTTTTCGCGCTCATTTCAATCACTGTGCTGGCGGCCCTGATGGCATCATCCTGCGCCTTCGCGGACGCCAAACTGCCCATCGTGCAGTATCAGTGCATGGTCTGCGACAAGTATTTCTATGGCTTTGACGGCGATCCGCTGGACTCCGAGGAGCTTAATGACCCCGACATCCAGCTCAAGCGCGTGTTTACGCTTGGAAACAGGGGCAAGAACCTTGAGCCGTGCAGCGGCGGCTTCAAGGCTCATGTGTTTAACCGGGTGGCTGTTGAGTCCCGGCCTCTGAGCCAGATCGTCAGGAATATGGACCGAATTGCCATCGTCAAGGACGGGCCGAACCTGAAGGGCGTCACCATGTCGGACTGGCACTGCATGGCGCCGGACTGCCTCAAGTCCAATATCTTCACGCTGAACGACGATAACCTGCTGATCACGGACTGGGAGCAGCAGACCGACAAAATCGTCAACCTCAAGGAGGGAAAGGGGATCTCCAAGTGCAAATCGCGCTATGTCCCCGGCCACGCCTTCTGGCGCAATATGTCGACCAAGTACTCCCCCGTAACGTCCTATGAGATCGCCCAGCGCATCTATGACATCTATTATGTCAAGAAATAATAAGGAGGAAGCCATGAGAAAGATCAGCGTTCGCAAAGTTGCCATTGCCGTCGCCCTGCTGTCGCTTTTGTGCTGCTCCGCGGCGTGGGGCAAATTGCCCAAGACCTACAAGGAGTTCAAGGCCCGTTACCAGACCGAGGGCAAGACGATGGAGGGTGCGGTGAAGCTGTACTTTGAGGGCGTGTTTGCCTTTATCGACCCGGACACGCGGGCCGAGGCGGGCAAGATGCTGCGCTATGCCCTGCACTACAGTATGCCCATTGAGAAGTCAAGGGACCTCGCCACGTTCGTCGAGCGCATGAAGGATCCGGATTACAACTTCTGTTTCCGCAGCTACGCCGAGGGCGCGAAGCCGGAGAACGACTACAAGATGAACCCGGACAGCTTCAGGGTGATGATTGCGGGAAAAGCGATGAGAGATCCCGGCGGCTATATGCGTCTGCCGCTGCGAAGCTCCGGGGCCGACAGCCCGCGCACGGTTTGGGTGAAGAAGTTCGACGACGGCCTGTGGTACGTCATCAACAACGCCGCGACCTATGTGCAGGTGCGGGAGCCGAAGACGGAGACCATCCGCCGCAGCCATGCCCACGACGCGGACTATGACGATCCGGAACCGGAGACTGAGCCGGAACCGAAACCCGAACAGCCGCAGAACGGCGGAGAGTCCGGCCCGCAGAGCGGGGTTCCTGCCGCGGAGAAGCCGGTGAATGTCCCGGAGCCGGAACCGGCGCCGTGGGACTGAGCTCATAAAGAAGACGCGGGGGGAGTATGGATATTCCCGAACTTTAAGTTATAATAAAGGGGTCAGGTATATCCAACTTTATTTGAGGCTGTCCGTCGCCGGGGGATTATTCTGCACAGACTTCTGACGACGGAAAAAAAACCATATTACGGGAGGTTTTATTGTGAAACTGAAGCGTATGTTTGCGTTAACGGCGATTTTGACGGTTGCGTTTGCGGGCGCGGCGTTTGCGGCGGATGTCTACGTGGGGTCGTGCATCTATAAGTTTGATGACACGTTCATGACCGGTGTCCGCAACGCCATGAAGGCAGAGATGGATGCGCAGGGCGGCACGCTGGAGATCGTGGATTCCCAGAACCGTCAGCCCCTTCAGA
>JAIKZX010000058.1 GCA_024681935.1 Fretibacterium sp. | reverse complement strand
TGCGCTAACCAGGCTGCGCTACGCCCCGAACAAAATGGTGGAGCTGAGGAGATTCGAACTCCCGGCCTCTTCCGTGCGAGGGAAGCGCGCTCCCAGCTGCGCTACAGCCCCGTAACAACAGGAAGTATTCTACCCGCATTTTGGGAACTTGTCAATGCCCCTGTCTGCCGTTTAAAATATGTTAAGATAATGGCTGCTGAATAAAATCCCCGTGCAGTCCGGGTATCAGGCAGTCTGCAATTCAGATCAGAACAGGAGCGTTCGCCATGAGCGATATGATGAAAAAGATTCACGACCTCGCGAAAGAGTATGAGCCGGAGCTTATCTCGCTGCGGAGGTATTTTCATATGCATCCTGAGCTTTCCTGGGAGGAGCTCAGTACGACGGACCATATTATAGAAGAGCTTGAAAAAATCGAAGGCGTCAGGGTCCTGCGCCGGGGCTTTGGCGGCACGAACAGCGGCCTGACGGCAGAGATCAGAGGCGAAAAACCGGGGACGGGAAAATGCGTGGCGCTCCGAGCGGATATCGACGCTCTGCCCATTATGGAGGAGAACGACGTGGAATACCGCTCCCGGACAGACGGGGTCATGCACGCCTGCGGGCACGACGGGCACATGGCGGGGCTCATCACGGGAGCGCGGATTCTGTCACAGCTCCGAAGCGAATTCTGCGGAACAGTGCGCCTCATCTTTGAGCCCGCGGAGGAATCCGGCATTCGCGGGGGCGCGAAGGTCCTCGTGGAGGAGGGGGCGCTGGACGGCGTGGACGCGATCTTCGGCCTTCACCTCTTCACGCTCTATCCCGCAGGCCAGGTGCTCTACCGCAGCGGGCCCTGCATGGCCTCGGCGGACGGCTGGGACCTCAACATCACGGGCAAGGGCGGCCACGGTTCCGCTCCGGAGCTGGCTGTCGACCCCACCATCGCCGCTTTTATGTTCGGCAACGCGGTCCAGACGCTTATTTCCCGCGAGACCTCGCCCAAGGAGACAGCGGTCATCAGCATCACCAGCATCGAGACCTCCAGCAAGACACGAAACATCATCCCGGAGAGCGTCAAGCTGATGGGGGCCACGCGCGCCCTGAGCGGCGAGCTTCAGGACCGGCTCGAGGCAGCCATGCGGCGTGTCATCTCCGGCATCGCCCAGATGACGCGATGCCGGATGGATCTGGATTATATGCGCTTCTATCCCGCCGTCATCAACGATCCGGAGCTCACGGATATCCTGAAGGATGCGGCCCTTGGGCTCTTTGAGCCGGAGAACGTGAAGGAGGCCCCGCTGAACATGGGGTCAGAGGACTTCAGCTTCTACGGCGCGGTGGTCCCCGCGACCTTCGCTCAGGTGGGCATCGCTGACCGGAACCGTCCCGAGACGTGCTGCCCGCATCATTCCGCCACCTTCAACCTTGACGAATCGCAGCTGTGGCGCGGCGCAGCCCTGCACGCCGGGTTCGCCTGCCGATTCCTGTGCGGGAAATAAGTTTTCTACCGCCTTGAATATCGCCGTCCTCGATTTTGAGACCAACGGTTGTGCCAGCTCCTCCGTGCTCTCCGCCTCGTCAATCGTCTTCGATGAGGCGGGGCACATTATTGATATCTTCAACCGCTTTTACCTTCCCGTGGAGCCATTCAGCCACTATCTTACCCGTATTCACGGCCTGACGCCGGAGCGGCTGCTGGCCGTTCGCGGGGCTCTTTCCGCCGGTTATTCGCCTTATTTCATTGAGGACTGGCCTGACCTGGCCGCTTTCTGGGACCACTGGGACATAGCAGGGGTCGTTATTCACAACGCGCGCTTCGACATGGCCTTCCTGCCGGAGGTGGTGCAAAACAGCACGCCCTGCTGGTGTTCCATGCGGGGGCTCACGTCTCTCTGCGCCCTGCCGAAAAAGAAGGGCTCCCGGGGGAGGGGGGGCTTCAAGTGGCCCAGGCTGAGCGAGGCGGTGGACGTCCTCTGCAGCGGGCCCGCGGCTCTGACCCCGCCGGAAGCGGTTCGTTGCGCCGAAGAGAAGGTGGCGGATTGTCAGGCGCACGTCTCCCTGGCGGACTGTTTCAGCCTTTACCGTATCGTCGCCCGTATTCTGGTCCATTATCCCCGGCTGATGCGCTTTAAGCCGCTGACGCTGGGTTTTCGCACCCCTCCCCTGCCCGCCGGCCCCCTCGGGATAAACGTTTCTCCGCGTCAGGACGCCTTCACCCGCGCCCTTCTGGACCTTGACCAGCGCCTGAGGGGTTGCCTTGCAGTGCCGTCGTGTAAAATAATAGACGAGACAGGGGGGAAAGACAGAACATGGGCGGAATCCTGGGCGTAACGCTGAAAGGAATGGAAGCCTTGCCCGTTGAGGTGGAGGTTGAGATTACCGGCGGACTCTTTCTCATCTCCATCGTCGGCATGCCGGATGTTGCTGTGCGTGAATCGAAGGAACGCGTCCGCGCCGCGCTGAGGACCCTGGGACTGACCCTGAAGGGACACGTCTCGGTGAATCTTGCCCCGGCGGACATTCCCAAGGAGGGGGCCCTGTTGGATCTGCCCATCGCCCTGAGCGCCATGGCGGCCTCCGGAGCCCTGACGGAGCCTCCCCGCGCCCTCTGCATGGGGGAACTGGCCCTGGACGGACGGCTGCGCCGCGTGCGGGGAGCTGTTCCCGCGGCATTCCTGGCCCGCAAGCTGGACATTCCGCTCTACGTCCCCAGGGAGAACGCCGGGGAGGTGGGGCTGGTGCGCGGCGTCCGGGCATACTGTGCCGGAACGCTGGCGGAGCTGGCTGCCGTGCTGAGGGGAGAGGCGAAACCGACCCCTGTGCCGACAGCTTCTATTCCTGAGCTTCCGGAGACGGCGGACCCCGACTTCGCGGACATCAAGGGGCAGGCTGCCGCGCGGCGCGCCGCGGAGATTGCCGCCGCCGGGCATCACAATCTGCTTCTGGTGGGCTCCCCCGGCAGCGGCAAGACCCTGATCGCCCGCGCCCTTCGGGGTATCCTCCCGCCCCTGACGGACGAGGAGCTGGTAGAAACCCTGCTGGTCCGCAGCACTCTGGGAATACCCGTGGAGCCCTCCCGTGAACGCCCCTTCCGCACGGTCCACTTCAGCGCCAGCACTGTCTCCGTCTGCGGAGGCGGCACCTCCCTCCGGCCGGGTGAGGTCTCCCTGGCCCACCGGGGCGTGCTGTTCCTGGACGAGTACACGGAGTTCCGCCGGGACCTGACGGAGAGCCTTCGCGCCCCCATCGAGGATGGGCAGATTGTCGTGAGCCGCGCGGCCGGGACCGTCAGCTACCCGTCGCGGGTACTGCTGGTGCTGGCAGCCAACCCCTGCGCCTGCGGCTTTGCAGGAGACCCTGTGGTGAAATGCACCTGTTCCGGCGTGGAACTGGAGCGATACCGGCGCAAGCTCTCCGGCCCCATCCTGGACCGGATCGACCTCCAGATATCCGTGCCGCGCCTGACGCCTGAAGAGCTGTTGTCCTTCTCCGGAACTTCAGAGCCCAGCGCCGCCATACGCCAGCGCGTCATCCGGGCGCGGGCCGTGCAGCAGGAGCGATGGGCCCCTTACAGCCTTGTCTGCAACGCCGAGCTGCCGGAGAGGCTGGTGCGCCGCTGCCTGACACTCCCTGCCGATTCCCACGCCTACCTTGCGGACATGGCCGGACGGCTGAACCTCTCCGGCCGGGGCCTCAGCCGTGTGCTGAAGGTTGCGCGCACCATCGCGGACCTTGCGGGGGAGCCGGACATTCAGACGCCGCATCTTGCGGAAGCCCTGATGTACCGTCAGGGTTTCGGCCAGACGGCCAGCTAACGCGGACCGACAGGTTCGCGGCGCTGCGCCGGTCGGCTGTGTCGGAACAAAGCGCGGGGCGCTTTGTGGAGGCTCGGCCGGGCGACTACCTGAGCAGCCGCCTCACGGCCTCCAGATCCTCCGGGGTATCCACGCCGCGCCCCGCGCAGGCGCAGGCCGTGACCTTCACGCGAATCTTATAGCCGTGCTCCAGCACTTTAAGCTGTTCCAGGGACTCCGCTTCCGCGAGGGGCGTCATGGGCAGCTCCACGTAGCGCCGGAGGAAGTCGGCCGTGTAGCCGTAAATGCCGATGTGCTGGTAAATGGGGACCGTGGGCTCGTGCCGCGGATAGGGGATAATTGACCGGCTGAAGTACAGCGCATCCCCGGCCTGAGACATCACGACCTTTACCGCATTGGGGTTGTTCCTGTCCGCCTCCGGAAGGGGACGGCACAGAGTGGCGCAGACGACGTCCGCCTCGTTCAGCGTCTCAGCCACCTCGTCTATCATCATGGGGTCCATCAGCGGCTCATCGCCCTGAATATTAATGACGGCGTCCGCGCCCCGGCCCCGCGCGGCTTCCTCCGCGCGGCTGGATCCGTTGGGGTGATTGGGGGAGGTCATGACCGCCTCTCCGCCAAAGGCCCGCACGGCGTTCAGGACCCGCTCATCATCCGTTGCCACGACGACGGAGGCCAGGGATTTTGACTGTTTTGCCCGTTCGTAGACATGCTGAATCATGGGCTTGCCGCAGAGGTCAGCCAGCGGCTTGCCCGGCAGACGGGTGGAGGCCCACCGGGCAGGAATGATGCCGAGAATTTTCTTCGCCATGTTCATACGCTTCCTTTCTCTCACGCAATCCCGGCGCGAAGGAGCTCATGGATGTGGACCATGCCCACGGGACGTCCGTCCTCCACAGCGATGAGGACGCTGATCTCCTGCTGTTCCATAATCCGCACGGCCTCCGCTGCCAGCCCGTCCGGGTTGATGGTCCTGGGGGTCCTGGTCATGGCGTCCTCGATCCTGACGTTGAAGGCGTCTCCCCCACAGCGTTCCATCAGCCGCCGCAGGTCGCCGTCGGTGAAGATGCCAATGAGCTTTTCCTCCTCATCGACCACGCAGGTGGCCCCGTAGCCTCCGCTGGTGATGGCGAAGAGGGCGTCCTTCACCAGCACGCCGCGCTGCACCACGGGGAGCCTCTCATCGCTTCCCATCACGTCGCGCACCCGCGTCAGCAGACGGCGTCCCAGAGCCCCGCCCGGGTGGAACAGGGCAAAGTCCTCGCGCTTCAGCCCACGCAGAATCGTCACCACCGCCGCCAGCGCGTCTCCGATGGCGAGCTGAAGTGTGGTGCTGCTCATCGGGGCCAGCTGCAGCGGGTCTCCCTCCTGCCCGACATGGGAGTTCAGAAAGATGTCCGAATGGAGGGCAAGAGGGGATTCTATTCCCCCCGTGATGGCGATGACCCTCGCCCCCAGTCTGTGGAAGTGGGGCAGCAGGGCCACGACCTCCGATGTCGTGCCGCTGTTGCTGATGAAGAGCCCCACGTCCTCCCGCCGCACCATTCCCAGGTCGCCGTGAAGGGCCTCCGCCGCGTGGAGGAAGAAAGACGGCGTGCCCAGGGAGGCCAGAGTGGCGGATATTTTGCGCCCCACATGGCCGGATTTCCCCAGCGCCGCCACGACAAGCCGCCCCCGGCACTGATAGATCTCCCGCGCGGCCTGAACCAGTTCCGGGCCAATCTCACCCGCCGCCCGGAGGATCTCCTCTGCCTCGGTCCGCATCAGTTTCCGGCCCGCGTCCAAAAGCTCCGTGTCCGAATACTGTTCCCCCGCCCTCTCGCAGGGCAGTTTCTCCTGGCTCATTCCCCGTTCCCCCTCCTGATGAAGCCCTGCGCCACGTTGTGGATGGCCAGCACCTGGTCGAGGAAATCCCCCATCTCGCCCAGCGGAATCATGTTGGGGCCGTCGCTCTTGGCCTCTTTGGGGTTGGGATGGGTCTCGGCGAAGAGGGCGTCGATGCCCACAGCCGCCGCCGCCCGCGCCAGAGGCAGGGCCAGCCGGTAATCTCCGCCGCTCATCCCTCCAAGCCCTCCCGGACGCTGGACGCTGTGGGTGGCGTCAAACATGACCGGATAGCCTAACTCGCGCATGGCAGGCAGCCCCGTCATATCCACGACGAGGCGGTGATAGCCCATTATCGTGCCGCGCTCGCAGAGGATGACGCGGTCATTGCCCGCTTCCCGGCATTTCGCCGCAGCATAGGCCATGTCCTCCGGCGCGAGGAACTGGGCCTTCTTGATATTGATGATGCGTCCCGTCTCCGCGGCCGCGACAAGAAGGTCCGTCTGGCGGCACAGGAACGCCGGTATCTGAATGACATCCGCCACCCGCCCGGCGGGCTCCGCCTGGCAGCTCTCGTGGATATCCGTGAGGATGGGGACGCCCACCTCCTGTTTTATCTGCGCAAGCTGCTCCAGTCCCTTTTCCAGCCCAGGCCCGCGCCAGGTGTGGATGGAGGTCCGGTTGGCCTTGTCAAACGAGGCTTTGAACACATAAGGCAGTCCGCGCTCAGCACACAGCGCCTTCATCGTCCGCGCCACCTCCAACCCCAGCTCCAGGCTCTCCAGCGAACAGGGCCCCGCCATCACCGTCAGG